>NZ_JBNUPM010000007.1:0-97781 GCF_050409425.1 Facklamia sp. P13064
ATGACCATTCTAAGTCTTTTAATCCTTGACCTGCCACATAATCGTGGAAATGTTGGTCAGCTACTTGCATACTTTCTGCTTTATATTCTGATGTAATATTAGTATCAGCTGTTTTTACTATTAATTTGTAAGTATATAATTCTGGTGCTTTTTCATCTGTTGCCATGAATGTCATTGTATCAAAATCATATGACCATTCTAAGTCTTTTAATCCTTGACCTGCCACATAATCGTGGAAATGTTGCTCAGCTGCTTGCATACTTTCTGCTTTGTATTCTGAAGTAATATTTGTATCTGCTGTTTTTACTTCTAATTTATAAGTAGTTTTCTGCTCTTGTGCTTCAACTGGATTATTTTGAGTTTGTGCGTTTACTGATGTTACTACTGGCATTCCTGCTGCTGCAACAGTTAATGCTGCAACTGAAGTTAATAATAATTTTTTCATTTATTATACCTCTTTCTTTTTTGTTTTTTATTTTTTATTTTTCTAGCGACGGCTGGAAAGCTTTTTGCATTCCTTACTTTTAATATTAACAAACTTCTAAATAATTTTCAAGGCTTTTTAAAGATAAAATTTAAAAACTTTAGGAATTCTTTAGAGTTTTGTTAATACTTAAGTTTGAATAAGCATTTAACTTTCTTCCGACATGAATAATTATAACTTTCTCTTAAAGAATAGCAAGTAAATCTAAAGTTTTTAAAGATACAATTCGGTTTCAAACATTACAAGTATTGTAATGTTTGATTCTTTAATATAAATCTTCCCTTAAGATTGGAATTTCGACCCGAAAGACAAGGTCTTGATCTTCCACAATTCCATAAGCTACCCCTTGATGAAGGGCAACCATATTGCGTACAATCGCTAACCCTAAGCCTGATCCCGGTTTTTGAGAGGTCCGTGAGCTGTCAGCTCGATAGGATCGTTCAAATACTCGTTCCAAATCTTCCTCATTCAATAAGGTGCCATTATTTCGAAACTCGATAACCACCCATTTTTCTGTTTTAATCGTATCCAGTCTGTTTTTTTGATAGCGAGTATATTTTTTATACTCTTGATCAGTCATTTCTGTCACTAATATTTTTTGATAAGTGGCACCTTCTCCGTATTTAAAAGTGTTGGTTATAAAGTTGTTAAATACTCTTACCATTTTTTCAGGATCAATTTCTAATACCAAGTCACTCGGTGTGACTTGACAGAACATTTCAATCCCTGCTTGCTTGGCTTGCAAATTAAAGTCAGCAAGCACCTGTTCTGTAAAAGCTTGCATAGCTATAGCTTGTTTATTAACTTTTGCAGTCGTTTGTTGGGTGGAGGTATATTCAAACAGATCATTGATTAAGACTTGCATACTTTTAGCTTTACTATGCACTGTTTTTATATAAGAGGCCAGTTCTTCTTGAGTTAAATCTGAGCTGTCTTGAATCAGTCTTAAATACCCAAGTATTGAGGTAAGTGGCGTTCGGATATCATGACCTATATTATTCATTAATTCATCTTTTGTTTTCTCGGTCTCGTCTCTTTCCTTAAAAGCTTGATTAATAGAGTCCATCAGGGTGTTCACATCCTGAGCCAAAGTGACATAGTCTCCAATTCCCTCATTGGGAATTCTCAGATCATACTTGCCTTTAGCCATGGCGGAAATATATTTACGAATATACCTTAAAGTAATCCGATTTCTTTCATGAATATATCTAAAAGTCACTGTAATAAATAAAGTAGCAAGATAAAGACCAATTAATATTTGATTACTTTTATTATAGAGTGTATATGCGATAATGTTATCTTTCAAATTTGTTTTAATGGTCCATCCCAAATTGAGTGTTAAAAAATTTAAGAGTTGTTGATAGCCAAACATTAGCACAAGATAAATAAAGGAAACGGTACCAGCTACTATAAACAGATTTATCGTCATTTCAATGCGGTCGCTTTTATTTAGTTTAAAACTTTTAAAAGAAGGAGTTAGTCCAGCCTTTTTTTCTTCATTCTTATTTATCAATCTTATAGCCCACTCCCCACACGGTTTGAATAACTTTCTCGCCGCCAGTTGCTTCTTCTATTTTATTTCTGAGGTTACTTACATGGACCATTACCGTTTTAGTAGAAGCAGAGGAATTATCCTTCCAAACACTATTAAGAATTTCATCAGCAGACCAAACTTTCCCCCTTTGCTCGGCAAGTAACTGTAAAATTTCAAATTCCAGACCTGTTACTTTAATTTCTTTTCCTTCAGCAGTCATCACTTGATGTCCTTTAGTATCGATTGTGACTGCTCCTAGATTAATAAAGTCTTTACTGTCTTTTTGCGCTAAAGAATGAGCATTCACACCTTGACGTCTTAAGATACTCTTGACTCTAGCGACTACCTCTAAAGGTTCAAAGGGTTTAGTAACATAATCATCGGCTCCTGCAAGCAAGCCAGAAATTTTATCGGTTTGAGTCTGATTAGCTGAAATAAAAATAACTGGAATATCTACATTTTTATGACGCATGGCTTCTAATACTTCCATCCCCGTCATTTTAGGCATCATAATATCTAAAAGAGCGATATCTAATTCAGGATGTAAGTTAATTATTTCTAAAGCTTCTTCTCCGTTATTAGCTAATATACACTCATATCCCTCATTACGCATATAAATATGTAATAAATCTAAAATTGCTTTGTCATCATCTGCAATTAATAACTTGACCATTTTCTTCCCTCCTCAATCTTTCTCTTCCATTATAGCCCAACTTTTTAAATTTATCTTTAAAAAGGGAAAAACCTGATCAGAAGATCTGACCAGGTTAATATAGATGGGATAGAGAAATTATTTAACTTCTACAGATCCACCAACTTCTTCAATTTTAGCTTTCAATTCTTCAGCGTCTTCTTTAGAAATGCCTTCTTTGATTGCTTTAGGAGCGTTGTCTACTAATTCTTTAGCTTCTTTCAAGCCCAAGCCAGTAGCTTCACGAACCACTTTGATTACTTTAATTTTAGCGTCGCCAGCTGAATTTAATACTACGTCAAATTCAGTTTGCTCTGCAGCAGCTTCGCCACCGCCAGCAGCAGGTCCAGCTGCAACAGCTACAGGAGCCGCAGCAGATACGCCAAATTCTTCTTCAATTGCTTCTACTAATTCGTTTAATTCTACAACTGTTGCTGATTTGATATCTTCAATAATTTGTTCAATATTTAATGCCATTTTGGTTTCCTCCAAATATTTTTTTAGTTTATATTGTACTTATGCGACGAGCGATCGATTTAGGCAGCACCTTTTTTGTCGATAATTCCGTTCAAAGCGTAAACCATTTGTTGTGCTGGGTTTGCTTGAGAAAGGACAGATGCCACATTGCGCATTGGCGCTTGCAATACAGATAGTAACATTGAAAGTAATTCTTCGCGACCAGGCATTTTCGCTACTTGTTCAATCATTTCTTTAGTAGCTGCTTGACCTTCAACAATTCCGCCACGAATTTCAAGAGTTTCATTGTCTTTAGCAAAGTTTGCTGAAATTTTCGCTGGATTTACGACGTCATCTGAGAAGACAATCGCTGAAGGACCCTTGAATAAATCTTGAGGAACTTCGATTCCTGCTTTTTCAGCCGCACGACGAAGCATTGTGTTTTTCACAACCTTCATTTGAACGCCTGCATCACGTAATTGTTTACGGTAGTCTGTTACTTCTTCAACCGTTAAGCCAAGATAATCCACTACAACGATTGTTGCAGAGTTTTTCATATCTTCAGCAATTTTTTCAATTTCTTGAGCCTTTGCATTTAATACTGCTTCTTTAACCATGTTTCTTCTTTCACCTCCATCAAATAGGTATAGAGATTTTTTAAAATTAAAAATCTCTATGTCACCTAGACATAGAGATAGCTTCCTGTTTAACGGGAACTTCCTCGGTAAGAAATTAAGGCTTAGCCACTTACTGTCTTAGGTCGTTTAAAATACTTATTTATCATAGTGATAAACAAATTATTTGTCAATATGAAATTATAAACTTTCGACGTTAATCTTGATTCCGGGTCCGAAAGTGGTTGCTAAAGCTAAATTAGTAATATAAGTTCCTTTAGCTGTAGCTGGCTTCACACGCATAATTTGCTCATGAAGTGCTTTGAAGTTTTCCACTAATTTTTCATCTTCAAAAGATACTTTACCAATTGGAACATTCACGATACCTGCTTTATCTGCACGGTAAGTTACTTGTCCAGCCTTGATATCGTTAACGGCTTTGGTTACGTCCATTGTAACGGTACCTGTTTTAGGGTTTGGCATTAAGCCTTTAGGTCCTAAGACACGACCCAAACGTCCAACTTGTCCCATCATATCTGGGGTAGCTACCATTACGTCGAAATCTAACCAACCACCGTTGATTTTATTAATTAGATCTTCTTCACCAACAAAGTCTGCTCCAGCAGCTTCTGCTTCAGCGGCTTTTTCACCTTTTGCAATAACTACCACTGTTTGTGTTTTACCTGTTCCATGTGGTAGCACCATTGCGCCACGAATTTGTTGGTCTGCTTTTTTAACATCGATATTTAAATTGTAAGATACTTCAACAGAGGCATCAAATTTTGCAAAATCAATTTCTTTTGCTAATGCGACTGCTTCTGTTACATCATATTTCTTTGTACGGTCAACTTTTTCTCTTGCCGCTACATAGTTTTTGCTTTTCTTAGCCATTTGTTTTTCCTCCTATATTTGTGGTTATTCGGGGTTTCCCTCCCACACCCGATAGAAACGGGGCGAGAAGCTACCTTGGCGCTTAGTCTTCGACTGTAATCCCCATTGAACGGGCAGTTCCTTCAACCATACGCATAGCAGCTTCTACATCGGCTGCATTTAAGTCTGCCATTTTAATTTCTGCGATTTCACGGACTTGATCACGTGTAACCTTTCCGACTTTGTTCTTGTTAGGTTCACCTGAAGCCTTTTTCAAGCCAACAGCTTTTTTCAATAGGATTGGAGCTGGTGGTGTTTTAGTAATAAAGGTAAATGAACGGTCTTCATAGACATCAATAACAACTGGAATAATCATTCCTTGTTGATCTTGAGTACGTGCGTTAAATTCCTTCGTAAAGGACATGATATTAACGCCGGCTTGACCTAACGCTGGTCCTACTGGTGGAGCTGGGCTCGCTTGACCTGCAGGGATTTGTAATTTTACTTGAGTGACAACTTTTTTAGCCACGAATATTCCTCCTTATGTCAATTTTCGTGATGTGGTAATTGGAGCTTTTATCTTTTTTAAACTTGCTCCTCCCACCCAATGCATGGTTTGAATACATGCATTGCAATATTATAACGGAAGGCTTATGAGATTGCAAGAAGTTTTTAAATAGCTTTTTCTTGTTTCGGACATTTATTGATTAAGTAAATACAAGCAGCTACTAAAATAACCGTAACCACAAGACCCCCCTCAAATCCAAAGTCTCCACCATTGATCAAACTGGCCTCAGCTTTGGATTTAGTTAGTAATAGTGTACCCGGTAATACCAATCCACTCACTTGGACCCCAAAGACCACACCCATTATAAAATTCCAAAAGGAATGAGCAGCTCCTGTTAACCACATATTATCAGTAATATAGAATAATAAGGAAAAGAAAATACCGGCTAAGGCAATGTTAACTAAGGCTAAAACTGTAACTCCTGGATTGCCATAATGCAACAAACTAAAGAAGATGGAGTTTATCAAAATGGCAAGAGGAACTCCCCAAGCGGCTGCCAAGCCATTCATCAAGTAACCTCTCAAGAGGATTTCTTCAGACATTCCTTGGATCATAAAGCCGACTAATAAGAGGATAAACGCCACTCCATCGGCGTGAGGGTTCATTTGGACAGAGATCGTCCCCATCAAAAGATTAACTAAAAAAATAAAGAACATTAAGGCGGCAGCAATTACGACGCCCATCCCATATTTTTTTAGGAAATTATCTTTATAAAAGCCAAAGGAGTTAAGTCTGCGTCCTTGCAACCATTTAGCCAAAAGGACCGTTGTAATAATAGTAATAATCGTTAAAAATAGTTCTAAATAAACCATTAATGGCTCGTTTAACAGTGCTTGACCTACATCTTCGGTTAAAAAGGAATCACCAAATTTCATATAGATTAATGGACCAATTAAAAAAACTGAAATAAGTGAAGCAAATAGTAAACTAACAAGATTTATAAGCGCAGTAAAAGCAATAACCCTAAATGGTTTTTTGCCTGCTTGTTTCTGCGTCAACTGCATCGATTGATTGAAAGGCCAGTTCATAGTTTTCCTCCTATAAAAATCTAAAAAGTCTTTTGCTTTATTTGATAACGCAAGTAACGTATGTATACGGCTAAGGTCAGAATAAATACAACCGCAATCACAAGATAAAAGAAGTTATGTCTTAATCCAAAGGATGAACGAGGATAATGATGATAGAGTAGCCCTAATTGAAAGATTAAAACAGCCGGCATAATTGCCTGGTTACCATAACGTGCATACAAGTAACTACTTCCGGCTGCAATAGCAAGAATTAAAAGGCAAGCAAGTGCTATCATCCACCCATTATGACTGTTTAATCCTTTACTCACTAAATAGCTATAAAAAATATGGGCCGTCATACTGATCAACCAACCGGTATGAAGACCAATGGGAAGCTTTAATAGCCAACTTGGTTCGTTCAGGGAGCTTTTATATGAAATTAATTTCATAAAAGAAATAATCCGTCTCAAATAGAGCACCATAAGGATGAAGGTAAATAAATATAATTGTTGCGACCATATCAAAAGATAGACTGTATGGTAAAAAGATAATTCAACTAATTTGGGAGCCACTAACAGTGAATAACTCTGATCAAAAGTTGTAAAAGCCTGTCTCCGTTGTCCCGCAAATAAACCAAACGCTTCCCATAGAATAATGATTGGCCAGAGATAAAAAGTGAATTCTACAGGAAGCAAAACATGAGGAACTTCCTCTAAGACTTGGTTCAAGCTGATGGATTCGATAAAACTGGCATCAAAAACCAACTGTAAGCACAAAACCAAGAGATACATCACCATGGCTAAACGAAAATAGAGGATGTGGTGGTCAGTCTTTTGTTTCATGAAACCACCTAATTAAAGATTGTCTTTGCGCACTTGCATAAAGTCCAATTCGGCTACTGTTTCACGACCAAACATTTCAATAACTACTTTAAGTTTTTGATTTTCTTCACTGATTTCTTCGATTTCTCCAGTCATTCCTGAGAAAGCGCCATCGATAATTTCAACTAAATCGCCCACTTCAACTTCTAATTGAACTTTCTGAGCAGGCTTATCCCCCAAGATCGCTTCCATTTCCTCAGGTAAAAGAGGTGCCGGCTTAGATCCAGCGCCATGTGAGCCTACAAATCCAGTCACGCCTGGCGTATTACGAACAATAAACCAAGACTCATCAGACATCACCATTTCAACTAACACATAACCTGGGAAGGTCTTTTGAATCTTTGTTTTCTTCTCTCCATCTTGCATTTCGGTTACCTCTTCTTCAGGTACTACCACATTGAAGATAAAGTCTTCCATATTCATACTTTCTGCTCGCATCATAATATTCTCTTTTACTTTATTCTCATAACCAGAATAAGTATGCAAAACGTACCATTCCTTATTAGATTCCATAGTTAAATCTCCTTTAATTAATTTCTTGTAAAATAAAAAACCTACAAGGGTGTAGGTTTTATTTGTATTCTATTATAACATGCTTAAGCAAATAATAAATATTTTTATGATTATGCGCCTAGACTAATTAACCAGTCGATGAAATTGCCAAATACAAAATCTGTTAAAGCAAAGTATAATCCAAAGAAAATAATCATCATAATTACGGTCCAAGTAAATTTATTTACTTGCTTAGCTGTAGGCCAAGTTACTTTTTTCATTTCTTGGGCAATGCCTTTAATGTAACTCATTATATTCCTCTTTTCTATTTGGTTTCTCTATGAATCGTGTGTTTATTACAATTCTTGCAGAATTTCTTAATTTCTAATCGAGTGGTTTGGCCCGCTTGAGTTGGTATCATTTGATAATTACGGTTTCCACATTCACTACAAGCTAGTGACGCTTTCTTTTGAGCCATTTTCCCACCTCCGTCTTTTGTTTAGAATCATTAAGAATGATAAATAGAAATCTTTTAAATGTCAAGCTTAGCTTAGCATTTACTATCTTAATTCAATTTATCTTTAACCTCTTCAACAAATTTTTTACGCCCGGAACTACGGTAGAAATTTTGATAATGATCCGGTTCTTTGCGGTGAAAGTCTTGGTGATAGTCCTCTGCAAGGTAAAATGTTTGGGCTGGACTGATTGGCACAACAATCGGCTTTTTGAAAACTTGTGACGCTTCAAGTTCTGCTTTCGATTGTTCGGCTTCTTCCTTTTGGGCTTGGGTACTATAAAAAATTTCTGGTCGGTAAGAGGAGCCTCGATCACCGAACTGTCCATCTTTATCAGTCGGATCGACTGAAGACCAATAAATTTTTAGAAGTTCTTGATAGCTTATTTTACTAGGATCGTATTCGATTTTGACAACTTCTGCATGACCCGTTTGTCCTGAGCAGACTTCTTCATAGGTAGGATTCACACTATCTCCACCCGTATAGCCAGAAGCTACAGAGATAACACCATCTCTTTCATCAAATGGATGAACCATGCACCAAAAACAACCTCCTGCAAAAATCGCCGTTTCTTTATTTTCCATAATTTTACCTCCCTTATTTAATTAAATAAATCCGTAAAGAATTTTCGAACAGCATTCCAAGTATTTTCGCCAGTATTTTGAACATTTCGCCAAGTTTTTTCTAAGATATTGGCTTCTTCGATATCTTCTGCTACTTTTACTGGCACATAATTTCCTCTACCGGACTTTAGAATAGGTAGACGATAATCAGCTATATCAACTTGCATTTTCCCTACAACCTTGCCTGCTTTAACAGGCGCTTTAACGTGATAATTGGTCACTTCTTGATTAGCTGTAAATTGATAAACCAGTCGTGGGGCCGTATCAATAATTGGTACCACTAATTGTAAGTTTGATCCATACATTAATTGTAACTTATTAACTTTGCCATTTTCCACTTTAATGGAGTCTAGGTGAGTAGCTAATGCATTTTCTTCAATAACTGTTTCAATGCGGAAGATATTTTGGGCCCTTTCAATCAATTCTCTACTAACTTGATAAAGTTTTTCGTTTTCACTGACACCTAATACCACTACTATTAGGCGTAAATCATTCTTTTCTGTCGTTGCAACTAAATTATAACCATCTTCTTCTGATTTACTGGCAGTCAAACCATCAACATTCTCCATAGCATAAAGTGAATTAGCACTTTCAATTAGCAGATTGGGATTGGTCATTTCAAACTCATCGCTCGTATCTTCTTGAAAAAGCTTTTGATAAATCTGACTAGCTTCCATGCATTCAGGGTATTCATTAATCAGATGATAGGCTATGGTAGCAACTGTTTGAGCAGTCATTTTGTTAGTTCGCCCTTGATAAATGCTTTCAGAATCACCCACTTGATAACGATCACTCACTCCAGTCACATTTATTAAATCAAAATCTTCTTCTCCCCATTCATTTAACTGTTCTTTCATTTGCTTAAGTGTTTCTGCTTCGGATCCGGTTAATTCTTCTGCTAAGGCTAAGGCCGCTCCTCTGGCAGCATTTAAACTAACAGCTTCCATTAAATCTTTTAAGGAATAAGACAAGTCTTGTCTTAAAGGAACATTCGGCAAATTATAATCTTGACTCAAAGCGTAAACCTCGTCCGATATCCATACCTCTTGATCACTGTCCAACTGACCTTGATCAATGGCTTGATACACCCTATATAATAAAAGTAATTGACTAAAAGAACCCACTTCAACTAGCTGGTCCACTTCATGCTTATAAAGGATTTGCCCATTGAGGCCGTCTACAATATAGGCCCCCTTTACTTCCTCAAAAACAGGCATCGCGTTTACCAGATTTTCAGCTATACTTTCTTCCGGCAGAGTATCCATTTCTTGCAAGGAAGCCTCATCAGTGGGATTTGAATCTTTCGATGTAGTCACAGCATAACCATCAGTTGATAGAAAGTTATTCATAAGTAATCCTAAGACAAGTATCCTTTTAATACCGTTTATAAGCAATGTTAGGCTCCACTCCTCACTCTTTAAGCTCATTTAAAAGTTGCTTTTTCTATTATACCCAACTGAATAAAAAAAGGTAGTTCTCACTTTCCTATTAAAATAAGCTTTTCCTAATTTAGATACAGAGTTATTCAATTGTTAGCAGCTTTTAATTTTACTTGTCTTTTTTAAGTAAAAAATGATAGAAATTAATAAAAAAGTATCAAAGTCTATTGCAGTAGGCTTTGATACTTTAGTTTATCTTTATCTTGAATAGTTTGGTGCTTCCTTGGTGATATTAATGTCATGTGGGTGAGATTCAATCAGTCCTGCACCAGACATTCTTACAAATTGTGCTTCCTCACGCAATTCTTTAAGGTTAGCTGAACCGGTATAACCCATACCAGATCTTAAACCTCCAACCATTTGGAAGATAACATCTTCAACGGCACCTTTATATGCAACACGTCCTTCAATACCTTCAGGAACCATTTTGTTGGCTTCTGATTTTGATTGGAAGTAACGATCACTTGATCCTGAACGCATAGCAGCTAAAGAGCCCATGCCACGATAAGATTTGTATTTTCTACCTTGATAAATTTCCATTTCACCTGGTGATTCATCTGTTCCTGCTAACATAGAGCCGAGCATAGCCGCATGCCCACCCGCTGCAAGCGCCTTAACAATATCACCTGAATACTTAATGCCGCCATCAGCAATAATGGTCTTACCAAATTCTTTTGCTGCTGAAGCACATTCATAGATAGCAGTTAGTTGAGGAACTCCTACTCCGGCTACTACACGAGTTGTACAAATTGAACCAGGTCCGATACCCACTTTTACAATATCAACACCAATTTCAAATAAAGCGCGTGTCGCTTCGGCTGTTGCTACGTTACCAGCAATAATGGTTACATCTGGGTAAGCCTCTCTGATTTCTTTGACTTTACGAATCACGCCTTCAGAATGCCCGTGAGCGGTATCAATTACAATCGCATCAACTTGTTCTTTAATTAAGGCTTCTGCCCTTTCAAATGTATCACTAGTTATTCCAATGGCTGCCGCCACTAATAGTCTACCATGTTGATCTTTAGCAGCTTGAGGATATTGAATGACTTTCTCAATATCTTTTATAGTAATTAGACCTGAAAGACGTCCTTCATCATCTACTAGTGGTAATTTTTCAATCCGATTTTTATAAAGAATCTTTTCAGCTTCTTCTAGTGAAGTGCCAATGGCTGCTGTTACCAGATTCTCATGAGTCATGTGAGAGCCAATATTATCTTGATAATTTTCAATGAAACGCATGTCACGATTTGTAATAATACCTACAAGTGTCAAATCGTCTTCACTTTTTACAATTGGAACACCTGATATGCGGTAATGACTCATTAAATCTTCTGCTTCTTGCAATAGATTCTCAGGAGTTAAATAAAATGGGTCCAAGATAACGCCATTTTCCGAACGTTTTACTTTTCGTACTTCGTTTGCTTGATCTTCAATAGACATATTCTTATGGACAACACCTAATCCTCCCTGTCTGGCTATAGCAATCGCCATGTTCCCATCCGTTACGGTATCCATACTGGCTGATAAGATGGGAATATTTAGTTTTAAATTAGGGGCTAATTGGACTGATAAATCGACATCATTTGGTAATACCTCACTATGAGCTGGAACTAACAAGACATCATCAAATGTGTAACCTTCACGCGCAAATTTTGTTTCCCAAGATGACATTATTTTCCTCCTATATGTTTTTGATTCTCTACAAGCGATTCGACGATAATTTCCAACTAATTTAACATGTTAGTGGGAATGAAACAAGTTTTTTGCAGATGTTAGATTATGAGAAGTATTTAATGTTCGTCTTTTTATCAAACAGCATGCCCTTAAAAGAGTCCACCAACTATTTTCCACTTTCTCTTTAAGTAATAACGTAAGACCAAAGTAATTACACCCAGTATGATATAGCCCATAGGCGGTAAAATTGGGTTAATTACCGGCGGTATAAAGGCTTGACTTAACATAATTAAACCAATCCAAGCCATCATTGCAATTGTAGATGCCATGAAATAGCGCCCATAACCCTTTTGCCCTTTAGGAGCATCCAAGTCTGGTAAGACTTTTGCTGTTCGCATCATCGCATAACCACCGATAGCATAATTGAGGATAACTGTTAGGATACCCATATAGAAATTTTCTTGAACATTTGAACTCCCACTTAAACCAAATACACCCGTTATTAGGGTGAAAATAGCTCCTAACATTAACCCACCATCGACAGCAATTTGCCAATCTGGTGACTTCTCTTTTTCTTCATGCTCTTTTACTGCTTTACTAATAATAATCTGACTAGTTTCACTAGGCGTTCCATAAATATGTTTAGCAGTATGACCATCTTTTTGCCCTTCTAAAAGTGTATCTACCATTTCCAAATAAACTACTTGACAATTTGCTTGTGATATTTGTTCTTCTTTTAAGTAGCGATCAATGTCTAGCATAAATTTTAGATTGCGTTTGGTTAACTGGTCCACCTTTTCTTGTGGTACCCCAGTTAATATCGAGCTTTCTTGACTTTCAACAACCACTTGATTTTCAAGTGGTTGGCTATTTGAGACTTCTTCTACAACTTTTTCTTCTTGCTGATCTTTCATTGAATTTCCTCCTATACATTAAAGCGAAAGAGCATAATGTCTCCATCTTTAACTATATACTCCTTACCTTCTGAGCGATAGAGGCCTTTTTCTTTTACTGCTTGCTCAGAGCCATACTTCACTAAATCATCATAAGCCATGGTCTCTGCACGAATAAATCCGCGTTCAAAATCTGAGTGAATCACACCGGCTGCTTGTGGTGCCTTCATTCCTACTTTAAAAGTCCAAGCTCGAACTTCTTTTTCACCGGCTGTAAAATAAGTTCCCAAACCAAGCAATTTATAAACTGATTGAATTAAGCGGTCAAGACCTGAAGTTTTTAAACCGTAATCTTCTAAGAAACTGGTCTTTTCTTCATCATCTAGTTCTGCAATCTCTTCTTCTAAACGAGCGGAAACAGGAACAACTTCTGCGCCTTGCTGGTCAGCTAATTCACGAACTTTTGCTAAGAACGGGTTTCCTTCTGGATTGCTAACTTCTTCTTCACCTATATTGGCAACATAAAGCATTTTCTTACGTGTTAACAAGAACAAGTTATTGACGTAAGGTAATTGTTCATCGTAAAACTCCACACTATTAGCTAATTGGTTGTGTTCCAAAGCCTCTTTTAATTTTAAAAGTACTTCATGCTCAGCAACAGCCTCTTTATCTTTAGTACGTGCTAACTTTTCAACTTTAGTAATTCGTTTTTCAATTGTTTCTAAATCTGCCAAAATCAGCTCTAAGTTAATGGTTTCAATATCTTCAATCGGATCAACTTTACCTGAAACGTGAGTAATATTAGAGTCTTCAAAACAACGCACAACGTGACAAATGGCATCTACTTGGCGGATATTGGCTAAGAATTTATTACCCAGCCCTTCCCCTTTACTCGCTCCTTTTACTATCCCTGCGATATCGGTGAATTCTATTGTAGTCGGGATGGTTTTTTTTGGTTTGACAAGGCGAGTAATCTCTGTCAAACGTTCATCAGGGACTTCCACAACCCCTACGTTAGGATCAATAGTAGCGAAAGGATAATTTGCCGCTTCCACTCCAGCTTTAGTAATTGCATTAAATAAAGTTGATTTGCCCACATTTGGTAGTCCCACAATTCCTGCTGTTAATGCCATAATTTCACTCTCTTTCTAAAGGTTTACTTCTTGATGTTTTTTAAGAATTTTTTTCATCTTCTTTTCAAAGTCACGGCGTGTCATGGTAACAATATGCTGACAATTTTCACAACGTATACGAATATCCATACCCATTCGTATAATTTGCCAGCGATTAGTTTGACAAGCATGTGGCTTTTTCATTTCTACTATATCGAACTTATCGTAAGCTTTTGGATCCATTTTGACCCTCCTATTTGTCACTATTTAAACTTGAATGTTAAGTAAGTCTAGAATTCTTGTCAAATCTGAATCGTTGACGAATTCTAATTCAATTTTTCCCTTGTTTCCTTTTGAAACAATTTTAGCGGGTGTCCCAAACTTTTCTTCCATTTGATTTTCAATTGCTAACCAAAGTGGTGATTTATTTTCGGTTCGTCCCTTTTTCGTCATTTTTGGTAATGATTGATTATATTTTTGTACTACTTCTTCTAACTGACGCACTGTAAGCTGTTCTTTAACAACTTTTTTAGCTAAATTCTCCATCTGACTCTTATCTTTTAACCCTAAAATGGTGCGTGCTTGGCCCATGGATAGTTTTTCTTCATTTACTAACTGTTTAATTGGATCTGGCAATTGAAGTAAACGAATATAATTGGCTATATAAGGGCGACTTTTCCCAATACGTTCAGCAACTTCTGCTTGCGTTAATTTTAAACGTTCCATTAGCATATCATATGCTTCTGCTTCTTCTAAAGGACTCAAATCTTCTCTTTGCAAGTTCTCTATTACAGCAATCTCAATCATTGCTTCTTCATCAAGTTCTCTAACAATTGCTGGAATGGTTGTTTTGCCTGCCAATTTAGAAGCACGTACCCTACGCTCTCCTGCAATAATTTCATATCCTTTAATAGAGGATTTTCTAATAATAATAGGTTGGAAAACACCCGTTTGACGAATCGATTCCGCTAACTCATTCAAAGCATTGAGATCAAAGTGTTTTCTAGGTTGGTAGGGATTTGGACGAATATCTTCTAATTTAATTTCGGTGACCATTTCGTGATCGTTAGGTACTTCTTCATAAGCTGAACTAAAGAGAGCTTCCATTCCACGACCTAGTCCACCTTTTTTTGGTTTATTGGCCATTATTGATCACTTCCTCTGCCAATTCTTTATACATGATGGCTCCTCTAGATTTTGGGTCATAATCAATTACTGACAAACCATAAGATGGAGCCTCTGACAAACGAATGTTTCGTGAAATTACCGTATCATATACTTTCTCTTGGAAGTATTTACGTACTTCATCAACTACTTCATAGCCCAAGTTCGTGCGCGCATCTAGCATAGTTATTAATACTCCTTCAATTCTGAATTGAGGATTTAATGACTTTTGAACTAAGCGGATTGTATTTAATAATTGACTTAAACCTTCTAAGGCATAATATTCTGCTTGAACCGGAATCAAAATTGTATCAGATGCTGTAAAGGCATTAATAGATAATTGCCCTAAGGACGGTGGACAATCTACTAAAAGATAATCATAATCTTGCTTTATTGATTCTACAGCTTCTTTTAAGCGAAATTCGCGGTCTTTAAAATTTACTAATTCAATTTCAGCAGCTGCTAAAGAAATAGTTGATGGGATAATATCTAGATTTTCTCTAGAAGTGGTTAAGATACTATCCTGAATAGGTACTCGATCGACCAGCACTTCATATAAGCTATAAGTCACATCGCCTCTTTCAATTCCTAAACCGGAAGTAGCATTTCCTTGAGAATCGGAGTCAATAACCAGTACCTTTTTCCCCATAAAGGCTAATGCTGCACCCAAATTAACAGTTGTCGTTGTTTTACCAACTCCGCCTTTTTGGTTGCCGATTGCAATCATTTTTCCCATATGCTTCCTCCTTTTATTTTATAGGCTGTTTGCTTGGCTTACCTGCTTTACGCGGGTATTTATTGGGAGTATCTAATGTTTTTTCTATTAATAATAGTGTTCTCTCACCTTCATCTTCAGGCAGATAAGTTTGCACCACTTGTTCTAACTTTGCTCCTAATGTTTTAATCGCCTTTTCAGCTTCTTTTAATTCCGTATTTGTTTGTTCATGGCTGCCTTTTAAAACTATAAATTTTCCACCTTTTTTTAGTAAAGGAAGACAGTACTCAGCTAAAACATTTAAAGGAGCTACTGCCCGAGCAGTCACTAAATCAAATTGTCCACGATAATTTGAATCTTGGCCCACATCTTCAGCCCTGCCATGGAGAAACTCTATTTGTTCAAGTTTTAAATTGGAACTTAAATCTTTTAAAAACTGAATACGTTTATTTAAAGAATCGATAATCGTCAGTTCAATTTCAGGATGAATAATTTTGATTGGTAAGCTTGGAAAACCTGCTCCCGCTCCTACATCACACATCTTCAAATAATAGTTCGCTAAAGGTAAATGCCACAGCGGCATTAAAGAATCATAGAAGTGTTTAAGATAAACTCCTTCTTTATCAGTAATAGCTGTCAGATTAACTTTTTGATTCCATTCAATTAACCACTGATAATAAGTGGAAAACTGTATCAGTTGATCGGGACTAATTGATAATCCTTGATCTTGCAATTTCTTTTTAAACTGATTTTCTTCCATATAATCCCTCTCATTTTGGTAATTGTGAAACAATGTTTCACAGCAACTTTACTTTACTAAAATAACTACTCAATAGCAACATCTATCCTTCAATAAATTTCGAAAGATAATTAAATTACTTAAATTTATAGTATCTGCTTTTTTCATTTTAAAAAGATCCCTTCTTAATTAGCTTGCTAATTGAGAAGAAGATCTTTATCTTTTTGGTGATTTTTAGTTGATTATTGATGAGATTCAATTTTTGCAATTTTACCCTGTTGAATATAGATTGAAAGAATGGCAATATCAGCCGGATTGACACCTGAAATTCGACTAGCCTGTCCAATGTTAGAAGGTCGAATTAATTTTAATCTTTCTCTTGCTTCAGTTGCTAAGCTATCCACTGCATCGTAATCTAGGTTTTCAGGAATTATTTTTTCTTCCATAGCTTTAACACGATCGACCTTATGGTTAGCTTTATTAATGTAGCCTGCATATTTGATTTGAATTTCAACTTGTTCTCCTACTTGTCGATTAACTTCAGTCATTAAAATAGGTAAAGCTTTAATCAATTCAAAATATTTAATTTCCGGTCTTTTTAAAAGTTCACTAGCTAAAATTCCATCTTTAAGTGGCGTTGAATTGATTCTTTCAAAATACTCTGTTAAACCCTCTGTACTTGGCTTAATACGAATAGACGCTAAGCGATCAAGTTCTGCTTTTACAGCAGCTTCTTTCGTTTTAAAATGCTGATAACGTGCTTCATCCACTAATCCAATTTTATAGGCTTTTTCTGTCAAACGGAAATCTGCATTATCATGACGTAGTAATAAACGGTATTCAGCCCGAGAAGTTAGCAAACGATAAGGTTCAGTCGTTCCTTTTGTTACAAGGTCATCAATCATAACACCAATGTAACCTTCTGAACGCGTTATAATAAAAGGGTCTTTGTCAAAAGCCTTATGGCAAGCATTGATTCCTGCAACAATTCCTTGTCCTGCTGCTTCTTCATAACCACTCGTTCCATTCATTTGACCGGCAGTGAATAAGCCAGGTAAATCTCGCACTTCTAAGGATAGCGTTAATTGATGGGGTACCACTACATCATATTCAATAGCATACCCTGCTCGCATCAATTTTGCTTCTTCTAAACCTTCTACTGAATGGAGCATCTCTAGTTGGACATCTTCTGGTAAAGAAGTTGACAAGCCTTGGACATACATTTCTTTAGTATTACGACCTTCAGGTTCGATAAACACTTGATGGCGTGGTTTGTCACTAAAACGAACTATTTTGTCTTCTATTGATGGGCAATACCTAGCCCCTACTCCTTCAACTATTCCCGAAAACATAGGTGCTTTATGCAAATTATTTCTAATTATATTATGCGTTTGACCATTGGTATGTGTCAACCAACAAGATATTTGATCTTGCAAATAATCTTTATCATCTGTCAAATAAGAAAAATGATTCGCTTTAATATCGCCAGGCTGTTCTTCTGTTTTGTCAAAATGGACTGAGTCATAATGCACTCGTGGAGGTGTTCCAGTTTTAAAACGAGTTAATTCAATCCCTAATTCCATTAAATGTTCAGACAGTTTAACAGAAGGTAGGGTGTTATTAGGACCGGAAGAATAGGCTAAATCTCCAATAATAATTTTTCCTCGTGAAGAAGTACCTGCCGTTAGAACTACAGATTTAGCACGATAAATAGCCCCCGAATTGGTAATAATACCGCGACATTGATTTTCTTCAATTAAAAGTCTTTCAACAAGTCCTTGTTTGAGGTCTAAATTATCTGTTTCTTCTAAGACTTGCTTCATTGTATTGGAGTAATGTTGCTTATCAGCTTGAGCTCTGAGTGCTTGAACTGCTGGTCCTTTACCGGTGTTTAAAAGACGCATTTGGATATAAGTCCTATCTATATTACGTCCCATTTCTCCACCCAGTGCATCAATTTCACGTACAACGACCCCCTTAGCAGGTCCACCAATTGATGGATTACATGGCATAAAGGCTACCATTTCTAGATTCATCGTAATTAAAAGTGTTTGAGCACCTAGTCGAGCTGAAGCTAAAGCTGCTTCCGAACCTGCATGCCCGGCTCCTACAACAATTACATCATATTGACCAGCTTCATATGTTTGCATTATATTTCACCTCTGTTTTTCATAAATTCAACCTGATGGTCGATTAAGTCACCCTTTTTATCATAAGCAAATTTAGCCCAAAAATAAGGTTTGTTTTCTAAGACCCATTGTAAAAAGAGATAATCCCCTTCCCAAATTGGTTTGTCCAAGATATCGTCATAATCCACCCACTCTAAAGTCCCTTCGTCACAGTCCTTTAATAGGTCTCCTTCAAAATCTGTCACTCTATAGACAAAAGAATACCAATCTCTATCATCATGGGTAAAATCTGGAAAAGTTATGAAACCTAAGGGGATTAAGCTTTTGGCCCTTAGACCCGTTTCTTCATAAATTTCACGAATTGCACACTCTTGAGGACTTTCTCCTGCTTCAAATTTTCCACCGACGCTAACCCATTTTCCTTTATGGATATCATTTTCTCTTTTATTACGGTGGAGCAATAATAACTGTTTTCCATTATCCAGATAACAAATTGTAGATAATTGTTGCATTATAGCTTTCCTACTTTCCTAAACAGAATTGACTAAATAACTTATCTAATAATTCATCTTGTACGCTATCACCTGTTATTTCGCCCAAAAGATCCCAGGCTCTAGTAAAATCTATTTGTACCAAATCAACAGGTACGTCTGCTTGACAAGCATTCACAACTTCGTCAAGCGCTTGAATTGCTTGCTTTAGTAAATTAGTATGACGTGAATTAAGTAAATAATTAATATCATTCGACTCTAAATTTCCCGTATAAAACAAATTTTCAATTCTTTCTTCTAGTAGATTTAATCCTTGATCTTTTAAGATTGAAATTGGGATGATTTCCTCTTTATTTACTACATTTGTCAACTTTGTAAAATCAATTTGACTCGGCAAATCGGTTTTATTTAATAAAATGATTCGCTTTTGATCCTTTGTCAAAGATAATAGTTCTTTGTCAATTTCTGTCAAAACTTCAGATTGATTTAAAATCAAAATAACTAAATCAGATTCTTCCATAATTTTACGACTTTTAGCCACACCAATTTGCTCTACCAATTCATCAGTTTGGCGAATGCCTGCTGTATCGATTAAATGTAGGGGGACTCCTTTGACATTGATGTATTCTTCAATAGTATCTCGAGTTGTTCCAGCGATATCAGTCACGATTGCTTTGTCAAATCCAGTTAAGTAATTTAGTAAACTCGACTTACCAACATTTGGTTTACCTATAATAGCTGTTCGTATTCCTTCACGGAAAAGACGGCTATTTTGAGCTTTTTTCAAAATTTGATTTATTTTATTTTTTACATATTGTGCTGTTTCTATAAGAGTTTGACTAGACATCTCTTCAACATCATCATATTCCGGATAATCAATCGTTACTTCAATTTGAGCTAAACTTTCAAGCATTTCTTGGCGCAATTGTCTAATTTGCTGAGATAGGGTTCCTTTTAATTGGTTTAGAGAAGCGTCCATAGCTTTACCTGTTTTAGCTTGAATTAAATCCATCAAAGCTTCTGCTTGTGACAAATCAATGCGACCATTTAGAAAGGCGCGCTTTGTAAATTCACCTGGTTCAGCCATGCGCGCACCTTCTAATAAACAACTTTCCAGGATTCGCTGCATAGCTACGATACCACCATGACAATTGATTTCTACTATGTCTTCACGTGTATAGGTTTTTGGTCCTTTTAAGATAGTGACCATTACTTCATCTAAGACTTTTTGATCCTTATCTACTATATGACCATAATGGATGGTATGACTTTCAACCTGACTCAAGTCTTTGCCTTTAAATATTTTTTTTATTATTGGCAAAGCATCCGGACCACTCATACGTACTATTCCAATAGCTCCCTCGCCAATTGCGGTTGAGATAGCTGCAATTGTGTCTAAAATATACATACTTAATACCCCCTTTAATCATAAAAAAAGTGCTCAACGAAAGATACCTAAGTTTTTTAGGTCATTCGAAAGCACTTTGACTGCCTGTCTATTTATCGTAGTAATTGTATCAAATCGTTATTCTTCTTGCAAGATAGGTGTGAAACTGTTTAGCTAAATTATATTTAAAAGAGAGTGTCTAGCTTTTTTTTAACATAAGCTCTCCAAAACATTTGCCTTAATAAAAACACCATTCCTCTAATTAAGAATGGTGATCTTCACTTATTCTAAGGTTAATTCTTCACTACTCAAAGGCGTTTGTGTATTACTACTATCTTCTTGCTTGACCCATTTGGGATCTATTTGATGAATTCCATTAGGAGGATAAGAAATGGCATTGAGTAGCATACCATTCCCAAATACTTCTAAACTCACTTGATTAACAGAGTAATAGTCAGCAATATTCACCATCATGGCAATTGCTACCGCTTTTTCACCTGCTGGATGTCGGTTTAAACTAGCAACGACACCACTTGAAAAATTGAGATGGGCTATTCCATTGGACTCATAAATATCAACCACTTGTATTTCGGGAGTAATCCATTGGTTATCGTAATAAAAGCGCTGAAAAGCTGTTGCTAGGGTATCGTTTGTTTGCCAGGCAAAGTTAACTGTC
This sequence comes from Facklamia sp. P13064, assembly GCF_050409425.1. Classification (NCBI taxonomy): domain Bacteria; kingdom Bacillati; phylum Bacillota; class Bacilli; order Lactobacillales; family Aerococcaceae; genus Facklamia; species Facklamia sp. P13064. The sequence continues at coordinate 21,158 of NZ_JBNUPM010000007.1, forward strand.
TCTTTTTGAATAAAAGGTTCTTCTGTTGAAGATTGAGGCATGTACCAATCCATTTTGCTTACTAACATTACATTATCTGTAATCGATTCTGCGAGATAATATTCCTCTTTATTTTCTTGCCATTGAGCAATAATCCCTTTATTAGCAGCAAATAGCTGATGTCTTTCGCCCTCTTCAAATTGAGTCACAACTTCAATCACTTCTTGATAGATTTGATCACCGATATTCACTTCTTTATATAAGCCGACGATTTTTGAAGGAATGTTACCGTCATATAACCATTCAGTTCCTACTTTTAAAGGAGATTGTAAAATGATTAGACCTTTTTCTAATTGATTAGCTTCTATTGAGTTTTTTAAATAATTAGTAAATCGATGCTCTTTTTCAAATTTTCCGTATAGTTCAATCACTTCAGTATTCCAACGATAGAGTTCAATGGTTTTTTCATCAGCTAGCGTCTCTCTCACTTGCATCTGTTGGCTTGTTTGATCCATATATTCAACATAGCTAGTTTTACCATTGGAAAGGATTTTTACTTGATTAGCATTATAAGGAAGAAAATTTTCTAAATTATAGTTTACATCTTCTCCTTCTTTAATCCACGAGTTAGGATCAATAACTACTTGGTCGGATGTATTGGCTTTCTTATTATTTATTTGATCTAGCTGTGTTTCTTTATTTTCTGCTTGTTTCTTCTCTATCTTCATTTGGTTTTCTTTACTCAATTTAATCATAGGTTCTTGTTTACAAGCTGATAAAGTAATAACAATTAACAAAAGCCAAAATATCTTTCTGCCAGACAGACTCAAATCCGTCACCTCCTAAAACAAGCTATATTATATCATAATTTTTATAACCTTCTAATATAATTTTACTAATGCTTCGTTTTAAAAATAAGTCCATTGATTTATTCATGATAATTTTCAATTATGACTAAACATTTATAAAAAAGGTTTGAGAGAAAAAATCCCTAAGCAGAGCTTAGGGACGTAATTAATATTATGGGACGTAATCTACCACTAAATATCGATTAGGATCTTTACCTTCAGAGTGGGTTGCAATATGCTCATATTGTCCAAGATAAGCATGAATTTGTTTGCGTTCATAAGCAGGTAACGGATCTAGGATGACTGTTTGTTTGGTAGTTAAAACTTGCTCAGCAGTTCTTTCTGCCATTTGTTCAAGCACATTTAAACGACGGTCACGGTAATCCCCAACATTTAATAAAACTGAGATTCGTTTACGATCACGTCTATGCAATAAAACCTGAACTAAAGTCTGTAAGGAATTGATAATTTTTCCATGTTTACCAATGACTAAACCTGATTTGTCTGTTTCGATATTAAAAACTAACTGATTACCTCTTAATTCGTATTCAATGTGCGATTCTGCACCATATAAACGAATAACTTCTTCGAGGTAATGGCAAGCCGCTTGATACTCTTCTTCTATTGTAGATTCACTTTGTGCAACCTCTGTTTCAGACGTTTGGTTTTCATTTGAAACTTTTTCACTCACTTTTGGCTCGACTGTTTCAGATTTTTTATCTTCTGCTTGTTTTTCAATGGAAGATTCTTTTTCTAAAACAACATTGTCAGTTTTTCTTTGATCGTGAACCTCTTCTTTAACAGGCTCACTATGTTTTTGATTATTTTGACGGATATAATCTTTAGTTTTATTTACTGTTTCTTTATGTTTTTGACCTGTTTTATCCTTATGTTCCATTCCAACTTTTTTTTCTAATTGATTGGTTAATTCTTTTAATGATAGATCAGTCTTAGCTTCAATATGAACTACTGCTTCTTGCTTACCGAAGCCAAAGAAACCTTTTTTTCCTTCACTTATAATACGGATATCGGCTTCTTCTCGACTAATTCGCAATTGTTTTAACCCTTTTTCAATAGCTAATTCGACATTTTCAGCCCTAACAGTCATATTATGATCTAACATATCATCACTCCTTTTAATTTATTTACGACTTTTAACTTTTTTCAAGGCCTTACGCAATTGACGCTCTTTTTCTTTTTCATGAGCAATGCGTTCTTGGCGTTCTTTAATCATTTTATATGGATTGTTAAAAATTAAAATAATAATTACAGTAATTAAATTCGATATAAACCAATAAAGTGAAACTGCACTAGGTAAAGCAAAAGATATAGAGAAAATCATAATTGGCATAGTTATCATCATAATTTTCATTGAAACATTTTGTTGAGGATTTGCTTTACTACTTAGGTAAGTAGATAAAAATGTGAATAGAGCCGCTAAAAGAGGGAAAATAAAGTAAGGGTCTGGTTGTCCTAAATCAACCCAAAGAAACTGTCCTTGTCTTATAAGCTCTGTTCGCGAAATCACTTGATACAAGGCCATCAAAATTGGTAATTGAATTAAAGTTGGTAAGCAACCTGCGAATTGATTAACTCCTTTTTCATCAAACAATTCTTGTTGCTCAGCTTGAAGTAATTCCATTGAGTGACGATCTTTATGAGGGTACTTAGCTTTAATGGCTTCAATTTCCGGTTGTAACTCCATTATTTTATTTTGAGATTTCATCTGCATTAATGTCAAAGGGGTTAGCAAAAGACGAATTAAAAGGGTTAAACTAATAATACCTAAACCAAAATTATGACCCATTAAACCACTTAGCCAAACAATAAATTGAGAGAAGGGATAGAGAACAAATTGATCCAAAAGATTTGATGAATCGTTAGTAATCGGTTCATTAATATTTGCACAAGCAGATAATACCACTACAATAGCTAATAGCAGTGAAAGTTTTAAAATTTTATTTACTTTTTTATTGCTCATTACGACCTCCAGATTTTTCTAGTTTAAATAATGGTTGGATAATTTTAGCTTTCTTCATAACGTGAATAATCGATTTCTTTATTTGCTTTAAATCCTTATCACAAATATCCTTACGAGCAATCAATAGAAAATCAACTTCAGGAATAACCATATCTTCCACCTCATGCAAGGCTTGTCTTAAATAGCGTTTTATTTGATTTCTAAAAACTGCATTACCTAACTTTTTACTTACTGACAAACCGACACGAAAATGTTTTTGACCTGGTTTTGAATAGGTATAAATAACCAGTTGACGGTTTGCTGTAGAGTTTCCTTGATGAAAGACTCTTTGAAAATCCTTATCACTTTTTACTCGATATTCTTTTTTCATTAGACTATCACTCCGATGTTTTAGAGTCCTCATAATATTATATCAAAAATAAGAATAATTGGAATCTCTCTCTTTATTTTATAAAAAAAAGGCCTCACTTGGAAGCCTCAAAATTATGCAGTTAACTTTTTGCGTCCTTTTAAGCGGCGCTTGCTTAATACACGACGTCCATTTTTTGTTGACATGCGTTTACGAAAACCGTGTTCTTTACTACGTTGACGTTTTTTAGGTTGGTATGTTCTCTTAGTCATGCAATACACCTCCTTGTTGCTAAATATAAACAATACTAGAATAGTTTATAAGAATAACTCCTTTAAAGTCAAGTGTTTTTTAATATTCTATTAAATATCTCAATCGATGTAAAATCTTAACAATTGTCAACAACTTATCCACAGTTTTTAAACAAACCCTAAAAAAATAAACTTCTTTTAACAAACTAGAGGATAAAATTATCCACATTTTCTAAGCTTGTTAATAAATATTGTTTTATCCACAAACTCTGTTGAAAACATTATTTAAACCTTTAAGGAAGTTGATGGCATAGGAATTGTTATTTTTTTCTTTTGCACAAATCTACTTAATGTTTACTTAACTACTTTTTTATCCACACATTTAATTCACATGTGGATAACTTAAATGTGAGTATGTGGATAGAGCTTTTTACACATTCTCAACTTGTGGAAAACTCTAAATATGATACAATAATCTTAACTATATTAACTTATTCGAGGTGAAATGAATGGATGAAAAAGATCTTTTTTGGCAAGGAGTTCAAGATTATTTAAAAGAAATCCTGTCCACTTCTTCCTATCGATCCTGGGTTGAACCTTCAATCCCTACTCGAATTGGTAATCAATCAATTACGATTGCAGTTCCTAATCCGATGACTAAAAAATATTGGGAAAATCATTTGGTAAACTATATATTGCAATATAGTCGTGAACGATATGGTATTGAATATGAACCTCAATTTATAATTTATCAAAGCAATCAAAATGAACCCATGCTTTCGAAATCGATTGATAAGCAAGGAGAGACAGATAGTCTTCCAAGCTTTTCTGACTCAAAATTAAATCCTTCTTATACCTTTGAAAACTTTGTGATTGGTGAAGATAATAAAATGGCTGCAGGAGCTGCCTTGGCAGTGAGTGATGGTCCAGGAAAAACTTACAATCCCTTTTTAATTTATGGTGGTGTAGGTTTAGGAAAAACTCATTTAATGCAAGCTATAGGTAACGATATCCTACGTAAAAACCCTTCTACTAAAATTAAATATGCAACCAGTGAATCTTTTGTTAATGATTTTATTACCAGTATTCAAAACGGTTCTCAAAAAAAATTTAGGGAAATGTATCGTGAAATAGATGTCTTATTGATCGATGATATTCAATTTTTATCGAAAAAAGATGCCACTCAAGAAGAATTTTTCCATACCTTTAACGAACTTTATAATAATAATAAACAAATTATTTTAACTTCAGACCGTTTACCAAATAATATTGATAATCTCGAGGAAAGGCTTATTTCACGATTCAAATGGGGATTATCAACCGACATTACCCCTCCTGATTTGGAAACTCGTATCGCTATCCTTAGAAAAAAGGCTGCAAATAATCGATTGGATATTGATTCTGAAACTCTCACATATATTGCTAATAATGTAGATACAAACATACGTGAATTAGAAGGAGCTTTAATGAGAGTTTTTGCCTATGCAGCTATAGAGGGCAAAGAAATTACAAGTCATTTAGCCGCAGAAGCTCTCTCTTCTATTTTTGGAGAGCAAAAAGAAAAGGTAATTGATGCCGAATCTATCATTTCTACTTGTAGTCAATTTTATAAAATATCCACTGAACAAATTAAAGGAAAGAAAAGGAACAAAGAAATCGTTACTGCTCGTCAAATTGCTATGTATCTTACACGTGAATTAACAGAACTATCTTTTCCTAAAATTGGTGAAGCTTTCGGTAATAAAAACCATACGACGGTTATCCATGCTTATGAAAAAATCTCTGAAGATCTTAAAAGTAATACTACCCTCAAACATGAAATTGCAACAATCAAACAGATGCTAGAATAAAGAATGTGGATAAGTCTACTATAAAAAATCATCTTTACACATAGTCATCAACAATGCTAAAGCCTAGTTTGTAGAACTCTTTATCACTTATACACTCTATCAACAAGCCCTACTATTATTACTTAGATATATAATAATTATTTATAAAGGAGAAAATTATGAAATTTACAATTAACCGATCTGCTTTTACTCAACAAATAAATAATGTTCAAAGAGCTATTCCTTCTAAAACAACCATTAACATTCTATATGGAATTAAATTATCTTTAGATAGTAATGGAATGACTTTAATAGGTAGCGATGCTGATATATCTATCGAAAGTCATATTGCAGTTGATGAACCCTTAGCTAATTTACAAATTGAAGAAACAGGCCAAATTGTATTACCTGCACGTTTATTAAATGAAATTATTAAAAAATTACCACAAGATGAGGTAATAGTGAGTGTAGATGATCAATTTAAAGCAACTATTCAATCTGGTAATGCAAAATTCCAAATTGTTGGTATTGATGGAAATGAGTATCCTCGTTTGCCTATTATTGACCTAGATCATCAAATTCAACTTCCAACACTTACTTTTAAAAATATGATTCATCAGACTATTTTTGCAGCTTCTAATCAAGAATCACGTCCAATTTTAACAGGACTTCACTTAATGCTAGAAAAAGATTACTTAGTGGGAGTGGCAACAGATAGCCATCGTTTAAGCCAAAGAGAAATTCCTTTAAAATTAACTGAGAATTCGCATCATTTAGAAGCAATCACTGTTCCTAAAAAAACAATGATTGAATTGGCTAGAATAGTTCCTGATAATGCTGATTTAATGATGACTATATCGAATCAACAAATTATTTTTACTTTCGAAAATATAACAATTTATTCACGCTTACTGGAGGGTAATTACCCTGCTACTGATCGGTTAATTCCTAATTCATCTGAAACAGAAATCGTCTTAAATGCGGCTGATTTTCTGCAAGCAATTGAACGGGCCTCTTTAATGTCACATGAAGGAAAAAATAATATTGTCCAATTAGATATTCAAACAGACCATATCGAGTTATTTGTAAAAGGAAATGAAATAGGGAATGTGGCAGAAGAAATTCAATTTGTTTCCTCAAATGGTGAAGAGCTTCAGATTTCATTCAACCCTGACTATATGAAAGAAGCTTTAAGATCTTTTGGCGATATAGAAATTACCATTCAATTTAATTCAGCAGTTCGTCCAATGCTTATAACACCAAGTGTAAAGAGTGAATTACCCCACAATGATTTACTGCAATTATTAACACCAGTTCGTACACATTAAAACTTTTTAGCGGGTCTAATAAACGACCTGCTTATTTTTTGCCATTATTTAGCATTTAAGCCTAATTTAACTTAAATAAGCTTTTTATACTCTGAAGGTCAAATTTATTTAAAATGGCATTTTTTCGCCAAAAATTTGAGATTTAAGCTATTTAGTAGTATAATGAATCTAATAAATTACTAATGAGGTGGCCAAATGGAACATAAAAAAGTCAAAATAGATAGTGACCATGTAACACTCGGCCAATTATTAAAAATAGTAGATTTAATATCCAGTGGTGGAATGGCTAAATGGTACTTAGGTGAATTTACTGTCTATTTAAATGGCGAATCAGAAAATCGACGAGGAAAAAAATTATATCCTGGAGACCGTGTGGAGTTTGTTCAGGATGAATTAATAGTAGATGTCGTAGATCAATAAGATAGCTTATGAAAATAAAAGAATTAAATTTAACCAATTTTAGGAACTATAAAGAGCTTTCGATTGATTTTCATGACGGTCTAACTATTTTAGCTGGTGAAAATGCCCAAGGAAAAACTAACATCCTTGAGGCCATTTTTTTGTTGTCTTTGGCTAAAAGTCATCGAACCAATCATGATCAAGAAATGATTAGTTGGGAAGAAGATTATGCAAAGATAGTCGGCCAAATAACCACTAAAAACTCTCAATTTCCTTTAGAAATCATATTAAATGATAAGGGTAAGATTGCTAAATACAATCACCTCGATCAAAAGAGACTTTCTCAATTTATAGGTAAATTAAATGTTATCCTCTTTTCTCCTGAAGACATGCAATTAGTTAAGGGTTCTCCAAGTCTAAGAAGAAAGTTTTTAGATACAGAACTCGGTCAAACCCATCCCATCTACCTACAAAATTTATTAGAATATCATCGCTTACTTAAACAAAGAAATGCTTATTTAAAGCAAGCGCGTGAAAAACATACTTATGATCCAGTTTATTTAGACATCTTAACTGATCAGCTAATTGATGCAGGAAGCCAAGTAATTAAATATCGTTTGCAATTTGTTAAAGATTTAGAAGCAATGGCTCACCCGATTCATTATGAACTTTCTAATGAAAGAGATAGCTTATCAATGGTCTATAAGTCTTCCTCTTCTAAACTTGATTATGAGAAGATTGATTTAATTAAAGATCAAATGAGTGAATTGTTCAAATTGTCTATTCAAAGGGAAATCCATCAAGGAGCTACCATATATGGACCTCATCGAGACGATTTAATTTTTAATATTAATGGAAATTCAGCTCAGCAATTTGCCTCACAAGGCCAACAACGAACAGTTGTTCTTAGTTTAAAGTTAGCTGAATTGGATTTATTTTATACAATTGATCAAGATTATCCAGTTCTTTTATTAGATGATGTTCTGTCCGAGTTAGATGATCATCGTCAATTTATTTTGATGAGTAAAATCGAAGGGAAAGTTCAAACAATTTTAACCACAGCTAGTATTGAAAATATTCATATTCAAGAGCTAAAAAATTCTTCAATAAGACATATAAGTAAAGGTAAAGTTCAATAGGAGGATACAAATGGCAGAAAATAACGACAAGAAAAATGTAACTCAACCCCAATATGATGCTGAACAAATCCAAGTATTAGAAGGATTGGAAGCTGTCCGTAAACGACCAGGAATGTATATCGGATCTACTGCGAGTACTGGATTACATCATTTAGTTTGGGAAATTGTTGATAATTCTATTGATGAAGCTTTAGCTGGCTATTGTAGTCAAATTGAAGTAGTCATAGAAGCGAATGGTTCTATTTCGGTAACAGATGATGGTCGTGGAATCCCGATCGATATTCAGTCTAAAACAGGCAGACCTGCTGTTGAAACGGTTTACACCGTTTTGCATGCGGGTGGCAAGTTTGGTGGTGGCGGTTATAAAGTTTCAGGTGGTCTCCATGGTGTAGGAGCCTCTGTTGTGAATGCTTTATCAAGCGAACTATCGGTGGAGGTTTCACGTAATGGAAAAGTTCATCAAATTAAGTTTGAAAGAGGAGCTATTGTATCTGAGTTAAAGGTGGTTGGAGAAGCAACGGAAACAGGTACTAAAGTTAATTTTGTACCGGATCCGTCAATCTTTACCGAAACAACGGATTTTAAGTACGAAATATTAAATGAGCGTATCCATGAGCTAGCTTTCTTAAATAAAGGTTTACGCATTTCTTTACAAGATCGACGGATGGATCGCGAAGCTGATGATAGTTATTTATTTGATGGTGGAATTAAATCATACGTTTCTTATCTTAATGAAGACAAGGGATTAATTTTTGATGAACCTATCTATATTGAAGGTGAACAAGATGGTATTGCTGTTGAAATCGCTCTACAATATACAGATGCTTACCAATTAAATTTACTGTCTTTTGCTAATAATATTCACACTTATGAAGGAGGAACACATGAATCAGGTTTTAAAACAGCTTTAACACGGGTTATTAATGACTATGGTCGTAAAAATAACTTACTTAAAGATGGTGATGATAACTTATCTGGAGAGGATACTCGTGAAGGTCTGACAGCTGTTATTTCGGTTAAACATCCAGATCCTCAATTTGAAGGTCAAACTAAGACAAAATTAGGGAATTCTGAAGTACGAACTGTAACAGATCGCCTTTTCTCTCAACATTTTGAAACATTTTTATTGGAAAATCCTAAAGTTGCACGTTTGATTTTAGATAAAGGAATTCTAGCTTCAAAAGCACGAATGGCTGCCAAGCGAGCTAGGGAGATGACCCGTCGTAAATCCGGTTTAGAAATCGCAAACTTACCTGGTAAATTAGCGGATTGTTCTTCTAAAGACGCAGAAAAATGCGAACTATTTATTGTCGAGGGAGATTCAGCAGGTGGTTCGGCTAAACAAGGCCGTTCAAGAATGTATCAGGCTATTTTACCAATTAGAGGGAAAATCTTAAATGTTGAAAAGGCCTCAATGGAGCGTATATTGAGTAACATTGAAATTCGCTCGCTATTTACTGCCATGGGCACTGGTTTTGGAGCAGAATTTGATGTGAGCAAAGCCCGTTATCATAAACTAATCATTATGACCGATGCAGATGTCGATGGTGCGCATATTCGTACGTTATTATTAACGCTTATTTTCCGCTATATGCGTCCTTTGATTGATGCAGGCTATGTTTATATTGCACTTCCGCCACTCTATAAATTAAAAGTTGGTAAAAAAGAGATTTATTTAGATACACATGAGCAATTACTCCAATGGGAAAAAGAAAATCCAAATACTAGGTATTCATTACAAAGGTATAAGGGTCTTGGAGAAATGAATGAAGATCAACTTTGGGAAACAACGATGAATCCTGAAAATCGTCGGATACAGCGAGTGACTGTTGATGATGCAGTAGAAGCGGATGCAGTGATGTCTATGTTGATGGGAGAAGAAGTAGAACCCCGTCGTGTCTTTATTGAAACAAATGCAGTCTATGTACGTAACTTGGATGTATAGAATTACCCTTGAAAGGAGTTAGTCATGACGGAAGATCATTTTGATGTTAGCAAACAATCTTTTGAAGAAATCAATTTACCTGATGAAATGCGTAATTCATTTTTGGACTATGCTATGTCAGTAATTGTCGCAAGAGCCCTACCAGATGTTCGTGATGGATTAAAACCTGTTCATCGTCGTATTCTATATGGTATGAATGAATTAGGTGTTACACCTGATAAACCACATAAGAAGTCAGCCAGAATTGTTGGGGATGTTATGGGTAAGTATCACCCTCACGGTGACTCTGCAATCTATGAAGCCATGGTAAGGATGGCGCAACCCTTCTCCTACCGCCAAATGTTAGTTGATGGCCACGGTAACTTTGGTTCAGTCGATGGTGATGGTGCAGCTGCAATGCGGTATACTGAAGCTAGAATGGCTAAAATCACTCTAGAAATGTTAAGAGATATTAATAAAGATACAATTGATTTCCAAGAAAATTATTCTCAAGAAGAAAAAGAACCGGTTGTATTACCAAGTCGTTTCCCTAACCTTTTAGTTAATGGAGTTTCTGGTATTGCAGTTGGTATGACAACTAATATACCACCGCATAATTTAGAAGAAGTCATTGACGCTTTACAAATTCTTATGCGTAATCCAGAAGCGACTGTGGATGAATTGATGGAAGCTTTACCGGGTCCTGATTTTCCTACTGGTGGAATTATTGTTGGAAAATCAGGTATTCGCCAAGCTTATCGGACAGGTAAAGGAAAAATCACAATTCGCGGTAAAGTTGAAATTGAATACTTTGGTAATAATCAAGACCGTGAGCGAATTATTATTAAAGAATTACCTTATGGTGTAAATAAAGCTAAATTAGTTGAAAGAATTGCTGAATTGGGTCGTGATAAGCGAATTGATGGTATCTCCTATATTGCTGATGAGTCTGGTCGTGAAGGTATGCGGATTGTAGTTGAAGCACGTCGAGACGCTTCTGCTCATGTTATTCTAAATAACTTATATAAACATACTCCTTTACAGACTAACTTTGGTATTAATATGCTAGCGATTGATTTCGGAGTTCCTAAAATACTAAATTTAAAAGAAATTCTTGAAAAATATTTAGCCCATCAAGTTGAAGTGATTACGCGACGGACTAAATTTGAAAAAGGAAAAGCAGAAGATCGGGCTCACATCTTACAAGGTCTACAAAAAGCCTTAGATGTCATTGATGAGATTATTGCTATTATTCGTTCTTCCCACGATTCAGAAACAGCTAAGCAAGAATTGATTAATCGTTTTGAATTTTCGCAAATTCAAGCACAATCTATTTTAGATATGCGATTGGTTCGCTTAACTGGATTAGAACGAGAAAAAATCGATGCCGAGCTAAAAGATTTACAAGAATTGATTGTTCGCTTGACTGAAATACTTTCTTCTCAAGAAAGAATTTATGAAATTATTCATGATGAATTAAGAGAAATACTTAAGAAATATAATGATCCAAGAAGAACTGAAATCAAATTGGGTGAAATTCAGTCTCTTGAAGATGAAGATTTAATTGATGAGGAAGATATTTTGATTGCTTTAACCACTTCTGGTTATATTAAGCGTATGACTGAAGATGAGTTCCGTGTTCAAAATCGAGGTGGTAGAGGGGTTAAAGGAATGGGAGTGAGTGACGAGGATTCCATTCAAAGCTTAGTTTCTGCCTCCACCCATGATACCCTCCTCTTTTTCACTAATTTTGGTAAGGTTTATCGCGCTAAGGGTTACGATATGCCTCAATATGGAAGAACTTCGAAGGGCTTACCTATTATTAACCTCTTAAACTTAGATAAAGAAGAGTATGTAAGAGATATAGTTAATATTCGTAGAGAAGCTGATGATGAAGACACTCATCTCTTGTTTGTTACTAAAAATGGGACCGTTAAGCGTACTTTAGTAAGTGAATACTATAACATTCGTACCAATGGTTTAATTGCTATTAAATTAAGAGAAAATGATCAGTTAGTGAATGTATTAATTACTGATGGACAAAAAAATATTATCATTGGTTCTAATAATGGTTATGCCGTTAGCTTTAATGAAAATGATGTCCGTGATATGGGTCGGACAGCCTCAGGTGTCAGAGGTATGAGACTCCGTTCAGGAGATTATGTTATTGGTGCTGCTATTTTAGATGATGATAAGCAAGTTCTTGTAGTGACAGAAAATGGTTACAGTAAGCGAACTGAATCTAACCAATATGCTATTAAAAACCGAGGCGGTAAAGGTGTAAAAACATCTAATATCTCTCAAAAGAGTGGTAAATTAGCTGGTTTAGTCACTGTTGATGGTGATGAAGATTTACTAATCATGACCAATGAAGGAGTCGTCATTCGTGTTCATATCGATTCGATTTCAACCGCTTCAAGAGATACCTTGGGAGTTAAGGTTATTCGATTAGATGATGATTCTATCGTTGATAAAATTGTTGTCATTGAAAAAAATGAAGAAAATACAGAAGAAGATATGTCGGAATCTGATAATTCAATAGAAAATTCAGAGGAATAGAAAAATTAGATTGATTTCTTAAAAATAGAGTGATAAAATTATTAAATGTGAGTTAATAGCTTAATAGCTTAACTCCTTGCTCTATGGAGCCATTAGACCAAAAGGAGGTGCAGTCATGAGTCAACCAACTAAATATGAAATCCTTTATATTATTCGTCCAGATATGACCGACGAAGCAAAGAAAGAATTAATTGCTCGTTTCGATCAAATCTTAGTCGATCAAGGATCAGAAGTTGTCGAATCAAAAGACTGGGCTAAGAAACGTTTAGCATACGAGATCAACGATTATCGTGAAGGTGTTTACCACTTAATTACTTTAACCGCTGATGATGCTAAAGGGATCAACGAGTTCGATCGTCTAGCACGAATCAACCGTGATATCTTACGCCATATGATTACAAAAGTAGAAGAATAATCACTATGTTTCACGTGAAACACTTGTAGGAGGAAAATTATGAATACCGTACAATTAGTTGGGCGTTTAACCAAGGAAATTGATTTACGCTATACTTCTTCAGGAACTCCAGTTGGAAGTTTTACACTAGCTGTAAATCGCAGTTTTACCAATCAACAAGGTGAGCGTGAAGCAGATTTTATTAATTGTGTGATTTGGCGTAAAGCTGCTGAGAATTTAGCTAACTTTACCCGTAAAGGTTCTCAAATTGGAGTCGAAGGTCGTATCCAAACAAGAAGTTATGATAATCAACAAGGACAGAGAGTATATGTTACTGAAGTTGTTGTAAGTAACTTTCACTTATTAGAACCAAAATCAGTGACTGAACAACGTCCAGTTTCCGATGGTAATCAATCATACAAACAACCAAATCAAACGAATCAGTTTAAAGCTCAACCAAATCAAACGAATAGTAATGATTTTAGTTTTAATCAAGACTTCAGTCAAAATAGTAATCCATTTGGTGACAGTCAGAAGGTGGATATTTCTGAAGATGATCTACCATTTTAGAATAATGTAGAGGAGGAAAATGCATGGCACAACGTCGTGGAGGAAGACGTAGAAAAAAAGTTTGTCATTTCTGCGCTAATCATATCGATTATATTGATTACAAAGATACAGATCTTTTAAAAAGATTTATTTCAGAAAAAGGCAAAATTTTACCTCGTCGTGTAACAGGTACTTGCGCAAAGCATCAACGTACATTGACTAATGCAATTAAACGCGCACGGATCATGGCTTTATTACCATTTACCGTTCAAGAATAATATTTGACCACCCTTTGGGTGGTTTTTTTGTTTCACGTGAAACATTAAGTAATTAATTAGTAGATAGAACATTTCACTTAAATATGATAAAATAAGTGATATTAATACTACGAGGTGTACTGTGTTTAAAAAAATAAAACTAAAAGAATTTTTTGATTACTTCCATTCGCTTCAAATTTCTTGGCAGATTTATTCTATTTTATTAATTTATATAGTTTTAATTGGAGTAGCCTTTAAATTAGAGTGGCGTATAGGTGTATTATTACTAATTTTCCTTAGTATCATCATTCTATTTTTTACCTTTAATATTAAAGGTTTTATTAAGGATTTAACGAAGATGGCGAGTCATATGTCAGAAAATGCTTCTTTAGCGCAAGAATATGCCCTATATAATGCTCCAATAGGAGTAATACTCTATGATCAAGAAGAAAGAGTAACGTGGACTAACCCAGCTATTAAGAAGATTTTTGAACAGGATATTATTGGTGAAAAAATTGAAAAAGTGGATGGGAAATTGACACAAATTCTTGGACAAAGTAATATGAGTCAATGGCAAGAAGTGTCTTTAACTAATGGTTATTACCGAGCCTTACATCATCATGAATATAAAGCACTTTATCTTTATGACATTACACAAGATATCGAAATTCAAAAAGTAATCGGTGAATCCATTCTAGTAATGGGATCTTTATTATTAGATGATTTTGATGATCTCATTTATGCGATGGATGATGAAGCAAGTGCAAAATTTGAATCTGATTTAATCAGTCGTCTTAATCGCTGGGCAGATCATTATCAAATTTACTTAAAGCAAACTGATGAAGATCAGTTTCTACTTTTGTTGAATGAGAGTTCTTTAAATGAACTCGAAAAAGAAAAGTTTGAATCCATTGAAGCTATTAAAGAGTATTATACCAGTCGAAAAATTCCTATATCGCTTTCTCTCGCTTTTTCTTATAGTCGAAATACTCAACAAAATATAATTGAAGTTTCCAAGCAGGTTAAATCCAACCTAGACTTAGCACTAGGTCGTGGCGGAGACCAAGTTGTCATTCGTGAAATAGAAGGAAAAGCAAGGTTCTATGGCGCAAAGACTAGTTTTACAGAAAACCGTTCGGATATACGCAGTAAAATGTTTTTCCAGGCGCTTAAAAGTACGGTATTGACTTATGATCGAATTTTAATTAGTGGACATCAGTCACCAGACTTAGATTCAATTGGTTCAGCCTTAGCTGTCAGACAAATTGTAAAATCTTTTGATCGCCAAGCCAAAATTCTGATTGATAGAGATGAACTCAACCAAGATATAAAAGGGATTATTAATAATGAGTACTTCGAGAAGTCTGATGAAGAAGTTTTCATTGAAGAAGCAGATTTAGATAACTACTTAAATGAAAAAACTCTACTAATTTTGGTAGACCATCATCGAGCGATGATTTCACAAGCTGAGTCTATCTTTTTTGACTACGATATTGTTATCATTGATCACCATCGCCAGGCAGAAGAATTCCCCAAAAATTGTGTGCTAAGTTATTTAGAACCTTCGGCTTCATCAGCGGTCGAATTACTCACGGAATACTTTAGTGTGATGGATGAAAAGGAAAATGCAATTGATGAAATGCTTGCAACAGTTATGCTAGCTGGTATAATTATTGATACCAATCAATTTTCTTTAAGGACCGGGTCGAGAACTTTTGAAGCAGCGGCATATTTAAAGTCTATGGGTGCAGATAATATAAAAATTAAGCATCTGTTAAAAGAAAGTTTAGAAAGCATTAAAATTAAAAATCGCTTGATTGAGAATACTGAAATAATCGATAAGGTCTTTGCGGTAACAGTAACGGATGAAGATATAGTAGTGGACAATGTCTTAGCTTCTCAAACAGCTGATGATTTGTTAGGAATTGATCAAATTGAAGCTTCATTTGTTATTTATAAACGCCATGAGAACGAAATAGGTATTTCAGCTAGAAGCTTGGGTAAAATAAATGTCCAAGTTATTATGGAAAAGCTTGGAGGTGGAGGTCATTTATCTAACGCAGCAACACAGATAAAAGACCAAACAATCCAAGAAGTAGAAGAACAATTAATTAAGGTAATTAATGTTAAGGAGGACTAAAAATGAAAGTCATTTTGTTAGAAGATGTTCGTAAGCAAGGTAAAAAGGGTCAGATTATAAATGTTTCAGATGGTTATGCTAATAATTACTTAATTAAAAATGGTTTAGCAAAAGTAGCTGATGCTAAAGCAATGAGTGAATTCAAAGCACAAAAGAAAGCTCAAGCAAAGTTGGAAGCGGAAGCATTGCAAGAGGCAAAAGATTTAAAAGTACAAATTGAAAAAGAAGAAACCATCGTTATCATTTCAGCTAAATCAGGTGAAGATGGTCGTTTATTTGGAACCATCCCTTCTAAACAAATAGCACAAGAATTAAAGAAACAATACGACATAGAAGTAGATAAACGTAAAATTGAGTTAGAAAATAACCTTTCATCCTTAGGTTTCCACAATGTTCCGGTTAAATTGCACACCGAAGTAATAGCAACTATTCGTGTAAAAGTCGAAGCAGTTTAGATAAAATATAAAGAGGTGAGACGATGGATATTTCGCAAATGAATCAGATGCAAGCACCTCAAAATATTGAAGCAGAAAGATCTGTCTTAGGTGGTCTTTTATTAGATCCAAAGAAATTAGCAACTGTTCAAACACTTTTACAAGAGCAGGACTTTTATAAAGTAGCCCATCAGCAAATTTTTGCAGCTATGGAGAGAGTTTTTGATCGCGACAATACCTTAGACCATTTGATGTTAAAGAATCAATTAGATGCTTTGGATCAATTAGAAAATGTCGGAGGCTATGAATATATTGTTGAACTAACAGGTTTCACTCCGACCACTGCTAATATTGAAAATTATGCCAGAATTGTTAAAGAAAAATCTATATTGCGACAACTCATTCATGCATCATCGAAAATTTCTCAAGTTGCTTATGATGAAGAACATGCAATAGAAGAGATCATCGATCAAAGTGAAAAGTTAATTTTATCAATAGGAGAAGGCTCTCAGAGTAATAGACCTCAAATGATGAGGCAATTGATAGCCGAGGCTTTTGATAATATCGTAAAATTAGCAGAGGAAAAACGCGATGTTGTTGGTCTTCCTACTGGTTATCATGAGCTGGACAAATTAACTAGTGGTTTTCAACCCGATCAGTTAGTTATTATTGCCGCTAGACCTTCTGTTGGTAAAACAGCATTTGCCTTAAATATAGCACAGAATGTCGCAACTAAATCTAAGGTTCCAGTTGTAATTTTCTCCTTAGAGATGGGTGCATTAGACATGGTATATCGGATGATTTGTGCAGAAGGAAGTATACATGCATCGAATCTACGAACAGGGCAATTGACGGATGATGAATGGAAAAGTTTCACGGTAGCAACTGATATATTAAGAGAAGCTCCTATTTATATTGATGACTCAGCTGGTATACGTGTTTCAGAAATTAGGGCTAAGTGTCGTCGTCTAAAACAAGAAAATCCTGATTTAGGTTTAATCGTCATTGACTATTTACAACTTATTGATGGAAATGGAAGAGAAAACCGCCAACAAGAAGTCTCAGAAATTTCGCGTCAGTTAAAGAAACTTTCTAAGGAATTATCGGTTCCAGTAATTGCCTTATCACAACTTTCTCGTGGTCTGGAACAAAGGCAAAATAAGCGACCTATTTTAAGTGATATTCGCGAGTCGGGTTCAATTGAACAAGATGCAGATATTGTCGCTTTTCTTTACCGTGAGGATTATCACCAGCAAAATGGTGATGCAGACGAAGGACACAAGGACGATTTACCAGATAATACGGTAGAAGTAATTATTGCTAAAAATAGAGCAGGTGCAAGAGATACTGTCAAACTACTTTTTAAAAAAGAGTATAATAAATTTTCAAGTTTATCCTATCAAAAAGAACCTTTTACTGTATAATATAGTAAAAGGTTCTTTTGTTATTTGACAAAGAGTAGTGATTTGAAAGATAGAATACGAGGAGATAATATGGAAGAATATTTAACAGCCCAGGAATTTGCTGATGAATTAGAAGTTACTCGACAATTGATCTATTATCATGCAAAAAAGATTCCTAATGAGGAGAAAGTGTATAATGAAGAAAACAGATTGGTTTTTACAAAAGAACAGCAAAAGCTATTAAAATCTTTTATGACAGATACATTTGACACTCAAATAGAAGAAACAGTCAAAGCCAAAGCCGAAAATAAAAATGAAGTGACAAAAGAAAAAAGTCAGAATTATGAAGAAAGTATAAAAGATAAACCAGGTGAGGAAAATACTGAATCTCTAGATCATTTGACAGAACTCAAGCGTGATTTTTCTTATGATCCTGAACTGGCGAAGCAAATCTCAATTGTCCTTGAAAATGAACGTGACTCAAAAAACGAAAAGTCAAGTGAAAACGAAGAAGTAAAAGAAAAAGGCTCTTCAAATACTATAAAAAAAAATCTGATGTCAGATGATACGGATCTAAAAAAACAGCAACAAGCCATTAGAACTTATATTGAAAAGACTGTCAAAGAACAACTGAAAGAAAAATGGTTGAAGGATGAAAAAGAAAGAAATGTTCTTATTAATGAACTAAAAGAAAAAAATAAACAAATTAATGATTTACTGCAATTAGTCGACCAGCAACAGCAGCTAATGCTCTTGACAGAAAAGAAGAATAATCATTTAATAGAGACTATTGAACATCTGGGAATAGAAGATAAAGTAGCTCAATCCTCTTCGGATGAAGATGATGAACAAAACGAATCAATTAAGTCAAAGTCATGGTTGCAAAGGTTATTTAGCTAATTTTATTCGCAGTAAGAAATTTAGGAGGATTTTATGAATTTAGAGGAAGTAGTGATTGTTTCAGCAAATCGAACAGCTATAGGAAGATTTGGCGGCAGTTTGAAAGATGTTTCGGCAGTGGAAATGACTAGTCAGTTACTCAAAAGGATGCTTGATAATATCACTCTCGATCCTTCTTTAGTTGATGAAGTTTTCATGGGAAATGTCTTGTCCGCAGGTTTAGGTCAAAACGTTGCTCGTCAAATAGCTATTCAATCTGGTATTAGTTTCAAAACACCTGCTACAACTATCAATCAAGTTTGCGGATCCGGAATGAAAGCTGTTATGTTAGCTAGCCAGTCTATTATGACAGGTGAAAATGAAATTGTGGTGGCGGGGGGTTGTGAAAATATGAGTCAAGCCCCTCATATTCTTTCCAATCATCGCTGGGGCTCCAAGCTAGGCAATGATAGGGTAGTGGATACTTTAGTTTTTGATGGTTTGACTGATGCTTTTGAAGGTTATCACATGGGAGTAACCGCTGAAAACTTGGCTGAAAAATATCAAATCAGTCGCGAAGAACAAGATGAATTTGCGTTAAGCAGTCAAAAGAAAGCTGAAAAAGCTTATTCTTCTGGTCGGTTTAAGCAAGAAATTATTCCTATTGTCCAAATGAAGCGTGGTCAAGAAGTTGTTTTTGAAGAGGATGAAAATATTCGCATGGGACAAACTCTTGCCGACTTAGAAAAATTGAAGCCAGTTTTTAAAGAGAATGGGACTGTGACTGCAGGCAATTCCTCAACTATTAATGATGGTGCTGCTGTCTTACTCCTAATGTCTAAGCGTAAAGCGAAAGAGTTAGGACTAGAAATAATGGCTAGTATTCGTTCAATAGGTAAAGCAGGCGTTGAACCCTCTTTAATGGGAACAGGACCTATTCCAGCTACTCAAAATGCTTTAAATAATGTCGGTTTAACCATTGAAGATATGGATTTAATCGAAGGAAATGAAGCATTCGCAGTCCAATCTTTAGTAGTCAATCGAGAATTAGGAATTAAGGACGAAATCATTAATGTTAATGGAGGAGCTATTGCTTTAGGGCATCCAATTGGCTGTAGTGGAGCGAGAATTCTTGTCACCCTGATTCACGAAATGAAGATACGTAATGTGGAAAGAGGATTAGCGACCTTATGTATAGGTGGCGGACAAGGAAATGCTGTCATAATAGAAAGAACGCGAGCATAATTTTACAAAAAATAAAGGGGCTGGGACAAAAGCCTTGAATAATTAAAGAAAGTCCGGTCAACGAGACAATCGTTAATCGGACTTTTTCTTTAAAAATATAAACCATGTCTTTCGATCAAGCCGACACCTTCCTGGAAGCCCTCGTTACGATTGAGAAGCGTTTGTAAACGTAAAAGAAAAAGCGAAGTTAGATTTTACTCGCCACTCCCTTTGCGATAAAGATAAGGTGAAGATCGAAGTCAAGCTGATATTTGTGGTCAATAATCTACGTAAATACGCAAAGTAGCGAGCCTAGATTGGAAAGTCACTTTCCAATCTAGGCTCGCTGAAAATTTTGAGGCGGCTGAGAAGCCCTTTTGTTCCAGCCGCTTTAATTTATTCATAGGGTTCAACATGAATGTCAATATCTTTAATTTGAAATTGATCTTGTAAGATAGCTTCGATTTCTTCTGTAATACAATGTGATTGATAGACGGACATACTCGGATCTAAAGCAATGGTAACATCTAAATAGATCAGTTGTGTAGCCATTCTTGCGCGAATGGAATTAATAGCAATCACATCAGGGTGGGAGAGAATACATTTTTCATAAATTAATAATGTTTCAGGGTCAAATCCATCTGATAAAGTAAAAGTCGATTCTTTAAAGACTTCAAAGGCAGACAGTATAATAATAATGCCCACTGTAATTGAAAGAAACGTATCGATAATAGGAAAGCCCCAGCTGACACATAAACTTCCGATAAGAGTTGCTATTGAAATAAGTAAGTCACCTTGCATATCCTTAGCAGTAGCTTTTAAACCGACAGAATTTGATTGGGTGGCTAATTTTTTTAAATAGGACTTCGTTAAAGTCAGAATTACGATTGAAAGAAGTGTAGTAAGAAGAACTTGTTGGCTTGTTTGTGAATAGTCTTTGGAAAAAAGTTGACTCATTCCTGAAAGAATTACTTGAAAGCCAATTGTGAACATTAGCAAAGAGACAATGAAACTGGATATAATTTCGTATTTTTCATGTCCAAATTTATGGTTATGATCAGCAGGCTTCTTTGCTAAATATAATCCAATCCACACAGCAGAAGAGGCAATAATGTCTGATAAGTTATTCAGACCATCAGCTTGTAAAGAATTTGCTTTAAAGATTGAAGCGGTAGTTAACTTGATTGTTGTCAGTAATAAATAAACTGTAATTCCAATCACTGCACCTTTGGAAGCAAGTTTGTAATTATTCATAAAGATTGAAAACTCCTAACGGTTTATTTCTATGAAATTAAATTTAATCATTATAAAAAGACCAGTAGTTTAATCCTTCATCTAGCAAAATTTGCTCATTAATGGGCTGGAAACTATACATTTTTTCAGGATTATCATTGGGATCATTGACATAGACATAGCCAGGTTCATAGCCACGAATTACGATAATGTGACCTACATCGGTAAAGAAACCAGGTTTGACAGATGCAATCACCACTTGGCCTTTTTGAACAGCTTCCATAGCAGAGTAAAAATTATTACCATGATTATAAAAATTAAATCCATGATCGGTTGCATAATCTGAAAATATAGTCCAGGAGGTACCCTCATTTTCGAAAAAATAATCGTGACCGGACCATTCAAGCACTTCTTCTGGCTCAACCAATCGGTTGGATAGATAAGAATATACCATGGCTAAAGATACGATTGCACAACCATTGTCACCTAAAGTATCTTGTTGACTAGCGCCATAATCGATGTCTGAATAAAGGGGTGACTTTTGTAAAATTAATGGAACATCCATTTGTAAATAAGAGTTTTTACTAGCGAAGGAAGGCTGATCAGGGAGAAAGAGGGTTCCTTCTCTTTCAATACTCATCTGGTTCTCATTGATGGCTTGTACAATATCTTGTTGAGCACTCATAATATTTCCTTGATAATCTGTTCTTATAATATCAGCAATCGATTCTTGAACATCTTGAATGGAAGCTGTTTTGGAACCATATTTATTTAATTCAAGGGCCAGCATTTTTTCTTCTTCTGTAGCTGTTTCTTCATTAATGGTTTCATTTTTTACACTCGGTAATTTTTTTTTAATTAGTGCTTGATTGGATGTTGTAACTTTCTCTGGACTGGTATTTTCTTTTGTAGAAAGATGGTTTAAGTAGAAAGTTAAGCTTAGACTTAATAGGATGGTTATAAGGGATAAGAAGGCTGCAAGACGATTTATTTTGTCTTGAAATGAATGCATGGTTTTCCTCCTCAATGGAGCATTACTCCGTAAATTCTTGTTTATGATAGCATAAATTATAAGGGAAACCTATCGAAAAACAAAACTAAAAAATTTGTAATCATATCGCAATTAGGTAAATTTAAATTTTAAATGAGAATCTCTAAGAGCTTATTTGTGACTATTTTTAAGTCCTGTGTTTTAATGGAAGAGTATATAAAGGAGAGAGTACAGTGGAAAAAAATAACTTATTGATGCAGTATTTTGAATGGTATCTGCCTAATGAAGGAAAACATTGGATAAACTTACAAAATGATGTAGATCACTTGTATGAAATAGGTGTGGATCATATCTGGCTTCCTCCTTTTTGTAAAGCCACTTCTATTAATGATGTGGGATATGGAGTCTATGATCTTTGGGATTTGGGCGAGTTTGATCAAGCAGGAAATGTGCGCACTAAGTATGGTAAAAAGGAAGACTTATTGAAGGCTATTCAATTACTCAAACAAAAAGATATTCTACCAATTGCTGATCTTGTGATTAATCATAAGGCTTATGCAGATGGTAAAGAAAAATTTCATGTGATGAAAGTGAATCCTGAAAACCGTCAAGAAATGATTTCTGATCCTTATGAAATTGAAGGTTGGACCCATTTCTATTTTCCAGGTAGAGCGAATAAATACTCAGATTTTGAATGGCACTGGTACCATTTTAGTGGCATTGATTATGATGCGACTAATAATGAAGAGGGTGTTTATTTAATTTTAGGCGACGAAAAAGGTTGGGCTGATGATCAATCGGTAGATAGTACCTATGGTAATTATGATTATCTGATGTTTGCTGATATTGATTTTTCTCATCCTGAAGTAAACGAACATATCAAACAGTGGTTAAAATGGATGGTGAATGAAACGGGAGTTAAAGGTTTACGCTTCGATGCATTAAAACATATTGATTCTCACTATATAAAAGAACTCTGTGAAGAAATTAATTTTACACAAGGTGATGATTTTTATTTAATTGGTGAATATTGGAATCCTGATCTTGAAAAAAAATTAGATTATTTAGAATCGATTAATTATCAGTTAGATCTCTTTGATGTAGGCTTACATATGAATTTATACCAAGCCAGTCAAGCGGGTAATCAGTATGATTTAAGTAAAATTTTTGCAGGAAGCTTAGTTAAGGACAATCCATTAGTCAGTGTAACATTTGTTAATAATCACGACACACAACTAGGACAATCTCTTGAGTCTCAAGTCGAAGAATGGTTTATACAACATGCCTATGCTTTAATTCTTTTGCGTCAGCAAGGACTTCCTACTCTCTTTTATGGCGATTATTATGGAGTACAAAATGGAGAGAAGTCCCCATCCTATCAAGAGCAAATCGATCCTTTACTACACTTGCGAAAATATCATACTTACGGAGAGCAAGTGGATTACTTTGACCATCGAAATACCGTAGGCTGGACTTGTCTAGGAACACAAGAACATCCCTACGGGATAGCAGTAGTGATGACAAATAGTGAGGCAGGTTTTAAAGAGATGAGTATGGGTGAATTGAATGCAGGAGCTATTTATGTTGATTATCTAAATAATCACTCAGGCAAAGTAGAATTAGATGAGCAAGGAAAAGGATTTTTCCCAGTTAATCAAGCTTCAGTATCTGTTTGGATTGATGAAAAAGCTATATGGGACTAGTGAAATAAGATAAATTTAAAACTATTAAAGATAGATATATCTAAAAGAATCACGTATAATATTATTAAGCGTTTTCATATAAACGGCTTATTTAGCATGGGAATGAAAGGATGTGAATAAAATGGAAAAGAAAAATCGGGGCTTTGAAGTTATCCGTTCGTATAAGGATAAAGCGATTCGAATTCCTCAACGGCAAACCAAGTACTCAGCTGGCTATGACATTGAAGCTGCCGAAACGGTTGTACTTCCTTCCTTTTGGAAACAGTCTGTTTATTATTTAATACATAATACCTTTTTAATGATTAAGGGTCAGGAAACCATGAAGGAAGATGACTTATGGCAGGCTACTTTAGTTCCAACGGGTTTAAAGGCCTACATGATGGAAAACGAATATTTGAAGATTGTTAATCGCTCGTCGGGAAGTTATAAGCACCAAACAACCCTACCTAATGGTATTGGTATTATTGATCAAGATTATTATAATAATGAAAAAAATGAAGGACATATATATATTCAACTTATTAATTATGGCTTGAAGGATCGAACCATTCATAAGGGTGAAAGGATTGCTCAAGGAATTTTTTCTAAATTTCTACAAGTAGATGACGATCAAGTAGTTAATAGTGATCGACAGGGTGGTTTTGGGTCATCTGGTTAAGGGAGTGATTGAATGGCAAAAAATAAGGTAATGTATGAGTGTTTAGCTTGTGGCTATGAGTCACCTAAGTGGTTAGGAAAATGTCCAAATTGTGGCAGTTGGAATCAAATGGAAGAACAATTGGTCCCTACAACCACTACTTCAACTACTTTGACTCATACATCACAATCAATGGTCGGCAAAGCCACTCAATTGGATCAAATTCCAAGTCAAGTTGAAGAAAGAATTAATACAAAAATGGGAGAGTTTGATCGAGTATTAGGCGGGGGAATTGTTCCAGGTGGTTTAGTTTTAATTGGAGGCGATCCTGGAATTGGGAAATCGACTTTATTACTTCAGGTATCCATTCGCTTGGCTAATTTGAAACAGCGGGTCCTTTATGTTTCTGGTGAAGAAAGTTTAACCCAAATTAAACTCAGAGCTGAAAGACTGGCATTAAGTGGTAAAGATTTTTATTTATTATCTGATACGGACTTGGGTAATATTGTGACTCAAATTCAAGAAGTGAATCCTGAAATCGTAGTCATCGATTCTATTCAAACGATGGCATCACCAGACAATCAAGGCTTAGTGGGATCTGTTTCTCAGTTACGGGCAGCGACTAATATTTTGATGCGAATAGCCAAAGACCATAAAATTGCTATTTTTATAGTTGGCCATGTAACTAAAGAAGGCAATATAGCGGGACCTAGAATGTTGGAACATATGGTAGATGCGGTTTTATACTTTGAAGGTGAAAAACATAATCGCTTCAGAATCTTAAGGGCTGTAAAAAACCGATACGGATCTACCAATGAGATTGGCGTCTTTGAAATGATTGATACAGGTTTAGTAGAAGTAACCAACCCCTCAGAGTTATTCTTAGAGGAGAGGATAGAAGGTGCTACCGGATCCACAGTTGTTGCTGCCATGGAAGGGACGCGAACGGTATTAGCTGAAATCCAATCATTAATGACTCCGACGGTGTTTGGTAACGCCAAACGCACCGCATCAGGAATAGAGTACCAACGTATATCGCTCTTATTAGCAGTCATGGAGAAACATTGTGGTCTTTTAGTTCAAAACCAAGATGCTTTTTTTAAAACGACTGGAGGGGTTCGCTTAGATGAACCCGCCATTGATTTAGCCATAGCTGTAAGTATTGCTTCTAGCTATTGGAATCGAGAAGTGAGAGTAGATGATGTCTTTATTGGTGAGATTGGTCTAACTGGAGAAATTAGAAGAGTCAATCAGATTGAAGAACGAATTAAGGAAGCAAGTAAATTAGGCTTTAAGCGTGTTTTTATCCCTTATAATAATCAATCGCATCTAAAACAACTGGACCTATCGATTGAAGTCATCCCAGTTAAAACGATCAAACAAGCTATTTTAATCGTTTTTCCTAAATAATTGAAAATTCTTACAAAGGAGGTGAAAAAATGATAAAAAAAATGACGATTAGTGTATCAATGATTGTTGGCTTAAGTTTTGGCTATACTTTAGGAGCAGAAATTTGGCGTAGTCTTCGCTTATACCATCAATTATTAATCAATCCTTTTGTGAATAGTATGATTTTCGGACTTATTTTTATGTTATTAGGTATTTTACTTGCGCCGCTTTTTGAACAATTAATTCATAAATTACTATCTATTTTGGAAAAGCAGTCAACGCCAAATCTGTTATTCGGTGCTTTAGGCATTTTATTAGGATTATTAATCGGTTATTTACTTTCGTTGCCGATTGGGTCTTTAGATATCCCTTTCTTATCGAGTACAATGCCGCTTGTTCTGACTGTTTTAGGGGGAATGATTGGTTATCAAATGATGATCAATCGCCGAGATGAAGTCTTACATCTCTTTACAAAATCTGGCCAAAAACTACAATCTGCTTCTTTTGAATTGAATAAAAAACCTAAACAAAGCGAAGTCAAAGCAGGTCAAAGATTGAAGATATTAGACACTAGTGTAATTATTGATGGAAGAATAGCAGAAGTGGTTCAAACAGGCTTTATAGAAGGAAGTTTATTAGTTCCAAAATTTGTCTTATCTGAATTGCAACATATTGCAGATGCTTCTGATTCTTTAAAAAGGGCAAAAGGTAGACGTGGGTTAGATATTCTAAACCTTTTACAAAAGTCTTCCAAAATAAATATTGATTTTTTTGAAGGAGACTATGCGGATATCGAAGAAGTTGATGCGAAATTAGTAAGGCTAGCTAAAGATTTAAATGCGATCTTGGTAACCAATGATTACAATTTAAATAAAGTTTCAGAATTTCAAAATGTTCCTGTCTTGAACATTAATGAGTTAGCCAATGCGGTAAAACCAGAAGTGTTACCTGGTGAGGAAATGCAAGTTCAAATTATAAAAGCAGGAACCGAACGCCGCCAAGGGGTGGCCTATCTTGATGATGGCACCATGGTAGTGGTTGAGGATGGCCAAAATTATATTAATAAGCATTTAAATGTAGTAGTTACTTCATCTTTGCAAACAGCTGCTGGTAGAATGATTTTTGCTAAAATTTTTGAAAATTAAGAGCATTTGAATCTCATTAGATGAAGGAGTACAATAGCTTTTGTAGACTAGATGGAATTAAAGGAGAAATACAATGAGCGATAAAATTCGTGTGCGTTATGCACCAAGCCCTACGGGCGATTTACACATTGGAAATGCGAGAACAGCTTTGTTTAATTATCTATATGCACGTTCACAAGATGGAACGTTTATCATTCGGACAGAAGATACAGATACAAAACGTAATCTAGAACATGGTGAACAAAGCCAATTAGACAATCTAACTTGGCTAGGTATTGATTGGGACGAATCCCCGGTTAATCCTGGTGAATATGGTCCTTACAGACAATCAGAGCGTTTGCATATCTATCAACCCTTGATTGATGACTTATTAGCTCGTGACTTGGCTTATAAATGCTATATGACTGAAGAAGAGTTAGAAGCAGAAAGAGAAGAACAAAAGGCTCGTGGAGAAATGCCTCATTATGGGGGAAAACATGCCCACTTAACCAAGGAAGAACAAGAAACTTTTGAAGCTGAGGGCCGTCAGCCTGTTGTTCGTTTTAGAGTACCAGCAAATGTTACTTATCAATTTGATGATATTGTAAAAGGGCCTGTAAGCTTTGAATCGAAAAATATTTCAGGCGATTGGGTAATTCAAAAGAGAGACGGTATGCCTACTTATAACTTTGCTGTAACTGTGGATGATCATATGATGAAGATCACTCATGTTTTACGTGGAGATGACCATATTGCGAACACCCCTAAACAAATGATGATTTATGATGCTTTTGATTGGGAATATCCAGAATTTGGTCATATGACATTAATTATTAATGCCGAAACTAATAAAAAGTTATCTAAACGTGATGGTGGAATCCTACAATTTATTGAGCAATACCGTAACTTAGGTTATTTACCAGAGGCTTTGTTTAACTTTATTGCCTTATTAGGTTGGTCACCAAAAGGTGAAGAAGAAATCTTCTCGCCACAAGAGTTAGTGGAACAATTTGACCCAGAACGTCTATCAACTTCTCCTGCTTCATTTGATAAGAAGAAATTAGAATGGATTAACAACACTTACATGAAAGCAGCAGATCTTGAGACAGTGGTAGACTATGCATTACCTCATTTACAAAAAGCAGGAAAAGTAAGTGCTGATCCTAATGCAGAAGAATTAGCCTGGGTTAAAAAGCTAGTTAGCTTATACCATGAGCAAATTTCTTATGGTGCTGAGATTGTTGAAGCATCTAGCTTATTCTTCAATGATAAGTTAGAGCTGAGTGAGGAAGCAAAAGAAATTATGCAAGCTGAGAGTGCTTCAACAGTCGTTCAAGCTATGCAAAGCAAATTACAGGCTTTGTCAGATGAAGATTTTGTAGCTAGCAATATCAAACCATTGACTAAGGAAATTCAAAAGGAAACTGGTATTAAAGGAAAAACCCTCTTTATGCCAATCCGAATTGCGGTTTCTGGTCAAATGCATGGTCCAGAATTGCCGGATATGATTGAAGTACTAGGCAAGAAAAAAGCCTTAGACCATATTCAGCAAGTTTTATCGCTTTAGTGAATACAAAGTGGAAACCGATGGTTTCCACTTTTGTTTGAGAGCTTTTTCTTGAGCTTTAAATAATGGAATGTCATAATAAATATGCACAAATTTGAAGGAGGCTACTTATGTATTTCGTAGATAATGAAAATAACTATGATGCGAGTGTCAATATTGCTTTGGAAACTTATTTAGTAGAGAATCGCTTAGTCGATGAGCCAATTTTACTTTTCTACATTAATGAACCTTCGATTATTATTGGCCGTAATCAAAACACTTTTGAAGAAATTAATCAAGCTTATGTTGATGAACATAATATTCGAGTAGTTCGCCGTATGTCAGGTGGGGGAGCCGTTTACCATGATTTAGGAAACTTCTCATTCTGCTTTATCAAAGATGATGATGGAACATTTAGAGATTTTAAAGCATTTACTCAACCCGTCATTGATGCTTTACATAAGATGGGAGCCACTTCAGCTGAATTGTTAGGCCGAAATGATTTACTAGTAGATGGCAAGAAGTTCTCTGGTAATGCAATGTATGCTAAACGTGGGCGTATGACAGCTCATGGAACGATTTTATTCGATTCTGATTTAGACGAAGTCAATAATGCATTAAAACCAAACAAAGCAAAGTTTGAATCTAAAGGTGTCAAGTCAGTACGCTCACGGGTGACAAACTTAAAGCCTTATGTGGATGATAAGTATAAAGAGTTAACTACTGAGCAATTCAGAGACCTTGTCTTATTAGAAATCTTTAATGTTGAAAAACGCGAAGATGTTAAAGAATATCATTTGACAAAAGAAGACTGGGAAAAGGTTTATCAAATTCGTGAAGAGCGTTTTGGTAATTGGGATTGGAACTACGGTCACTCACCAAAATTTGATATTCAAGCCTCTCACAAATTCCCTTTCGGTTTTGTAGATATGCGCTTCAACATTAAAGATGCCATGATTACCGATACCAAAATTTATGGTGATTTCTTTGGACTTGGTGAAATTGAAGATGTAGAAAATGCTATAACTGGCGTTAAATTTGAACGTCAAAGTATTTTAAAGGCCCTAGAAAATATGGATCTTAAAAAATATTTAGGAAATGTTGAAGCAGAAGAGCTTGTTGAAATGATTTTCTCATAAAAGTGCAATAAATTATTGGCCGGAAATATTTCCGGCTTTTTTAATTCTTTATGGACTCATTAAATGCCAATATATTTATTCGAAAGTAAGTGCTAGTAATGATATAATAAGCCTCAAGTTTAATGATAGAAAGAGGGTTCATAAGATGGCTATTCAATTATTTAATACCTTAACACGTCAAAAGGAAAACTTTATTCCCCTAGAAGAAGGAAAAGTGAGCTTTTATCTTTGTGGGCCAACAGTATATAACTATATTCATATTGGTAATGCACGTTCTGCTGTTGCTTTTGATACTATTCGTCGTTATTTAGAGTATCGCGGCTATGAAGTGAATTTTGTCAGTAACTTTACTGATGTGGATGATAAAATTATTAAGGCAGCTGAAAAGGAAGGATTAACAGCCAAAGAGCTTTCTGATAAGTATATTGCTGCCTATAAAGAAGATATGCGTGCGATTAATGTTAAGCCCGCCAGCAATAACCCGCGTGTTATGGAAAATATCCCAGAAATCATTGATTTTATTAAAGTTTTAATCGATAAGGGCTATGCTTATGAAAGCCAAGGAGACGTCTATTATCGGACAGCTAAATTTGAGAAGTATGGCCAATTATCGGACCAGTCTATCAGCGATTTGCGTGATGGCGCTAGTCAACGAATTACTGATGAAGAGAGTGAAAAAAAGGAAAATGCGATTGATTTTGCTTTATGGAAGGCAGCTGGAAAAAGTGCGGTTTCTTGGGAATCGCCATGGAGTAAAGGTAGACCCGGATGGCATATTGAGTGCTCGGTAATGGCTACGAAATACTTGGGAGAAACGATTGATATTCATGGGGGTGGTCAAGACTTACAGTTTCCTCATCATGAAAATGAAATCGCTCAGTCCGAAGCCCATTCTGATTATTCTCATCCCTTTGCTAAATATTGGTTACATAATGGGTTTGTAACTATGGGATCCAATGGAGAGAAAATGTCGAAATCATTAGGTAATTTTGTGCTTCTAAGGGATATTATTAAAGAATACGATCCAATGGTTATACGCTATCTTTTAGCCAGTGTGCAATACCGTCGTCCTATCCGTTATGATGCTAATGCCATCGCTACTGCAAGTCGTGAAGTTGAACGTTTGAAAGAACTGATGGATCGCTTAGCCTATCGAATGGATCATTTAGGAAGTGGACAAGCTAGTCTTGATAGAGAACAGGAAGTAAGAGAAGCAATCAAAGAAGGCGTGGATGCTTTTAATCAAGCGATGGAAGATGACTTCAATACGGCTAATGCTTTATCAGCTATTTTTGAAATGAGCAAGCAAATTCATCGCTATCTTGATCAAGAAGCTGTGGCGCTTCAATTGTTAAAAGAAATCAATCAATTGATGTATCAACTTTTAGGGATCTTCGGTTTGGAATTAAATTCGACAGAAGTCCTTGATAGCGAAATTGAAAATTTAATTGAGGAAAGAAATCAATCG
This sequence comes from Facklamia sp. P13064, assembly GCF_050409425.1. Lineage (NCBI taxonomy): Bacteria > Bacillati > Bacillota > Bacilli > Lactobacillales > Aerococcaceae > Facklamia > Facklamia sp. P13064. The sequence goes on from NZ_JBNUPM010000007.1 coordinate 52,254, forward strand.
CGTAAAGAGAAAAACTTTCAAAGAGCGGATGAAATTCGTGATTGGTTGAAAGAGCAAAATATTTTATTAGATGATACTCCGCAAGGAACAAGGTGGAAAAGAGGATAAAAGTGACAAATGAAAATACACCAGATAAGTATTCTTTGCTAAATGGCGCAGCCTTAGCCTATGTAGGAGATGCTGTTTTTGAAGTAGAGATACGCAAGCATGTGATTGAATTAGGAAAAACGCATCCCAATAAATTGCACAAAGCCGCCATCAAATATGTTTCGGCTAAGGGGCAAGCGAAAGTGATGCATCATTGGATTCAGCAAGACGATTTCTTAACAGCTGAAGAAATTCAAATCTATAAACGTGGGCGCAATCATAAGGCCAATACAAAAGCTAAAAATGCTTCGATCGGTGATTACCGTCAAGCAAGCGGATTTGAGGCATTATTGGGTTGGCTTAAATTAAGTGGACAAGAAGAGCGTTGCTATCATTTAATTCAACTAGCGATTCAATATATTAATGAAGAAGGAGCCTAATAATGAGAAAGAAAAATCATACAGCGGATTTTCATAAGAAAAAACGCTCCAATATAAATTCTTTCAAAGAGCCTTTGGTAGACTCAAAAGCTTTTGAAAATAGTGAATCGATCTACGGTAAACATGCTGTTCAAGCTTATTTAGAAACAAAAAAGCAAGTTAATAAATTATTTATTCAAATAGGGATTGCAGGAGAAGTAATATCTAGTATAATAAAAATGGCTAAAATTAAAGGAATTGTATTCCAGGAAGTGCCAAAGTCGAAGCTAGATGAAATGGTTGATGGTGAAAATCATCAAGGTGTTGTTCTAACTATTCCTCCTTTTGATTACGCTGAACTAGAAGATGCTCTTCAGTTAGCAGCTTCAAGAGGAGAGGATCCTTTTATTCTTATTTTAGATGGGATTGTCGATCCACATAACTTGGGCTCTATTCTAAGAACGGCAGACGCTACAGGCGTTCATGGGGTGATTATCCCTAAAAGACGTTCAGTTGGATTAACCAATGTAGTTGCAAAAATATCTACTGGAGCCATTGAACATGTTCCAGTGATCCGAGTAGCTAACATTAAACAGGTTATGGATCAGTTAAAAGAAAAGGGAATATGGATCTTTGCGACGGATATGGCTGGAGAAGATATGCGTCAGTGGGATTCACATGGACCAATTGCATTAGTAATTGGTAATGAAGGTCAAGGGGTTTCTGAACTTGTAAAAAAATCAGCAGATGGAATCGTTACTATTCCGATGGTTGGGCATGTGCAAAGTCTGAATGCATCTGTTGCAAGTGCAGTCTTGATGTATGAAGTAGCACGCCACCGTATTGGAAAGTAGGGATTATCATGCGATATAAACGTCAGGAAATTTTATTTGTTGACGGTTATAACATGATTGGTGCATGGCCAGAACTTACCCAACTTAAAAAAATGGACCAGTTAAATCAAGCGCGCGATCAATTATTATTTGAGCTTTCAGAATATCGAAAATACCGAGACCTCAAAATTATCGTTGTCTTTGATGCACAATTTGTTCCCGGAATAACACAAATTTATGAACACTATCAAGTCGAAGTTGTTTTTACACAAGAAGGGGAAACAGCTGATTCCTATATTGAAAGAGAAGTAGCTCATTGGATTTCTCCTCTTAATCGTGTGGTAGTTGCGACAAGCGATATGGCAGAGCAATGGCTAATTTTTCAAAAAGGTGCCATGCGAATGTCTGCTAATGAGCTTTATATGCAGTTACAATTTAATAAAAGACAAGTTCGACAAACAGTTGAAGACCACTATTCACAGTTAATCAGGCGGCGGAGCCCTTGGAAGCTTGACCAATTGAAGCTATTAGATGATCTAAGATTTCGCTTAGATGATGACAAGAATGAATAATGGAGAGATGAAATGAACGAGTTTGACCATTTGACCAATGAAATGTTGATTATGCGCTTGAAAGAAAATATCGCTGATGAGTTTTCATTTATGTTACTAGTTGAACGTTTTATTCCCCTCTTAAAAAAATTTGCTTATCAAATGCCAGTGGATGGCTATGAACCAGAAGACATTATTCAAGAAGGAGTTATCCTGATGTATCGGGTAATTCAACATTATGATCCTGCTTATGGTGGTTATTTTGCCCCTTATTTTCAAAGATCATTGTATAATTACCTGATTAATTTACTCCGTCGCAATTCCAAAGAAGCTCAGACCATTCGCTTTGGAATGGACGCTGAACGCGATCAGCTTGAAATTGGTGATAGTATTAGTCATAAGAGCTTAAGCTATGACTATCAATTAGCAACTACTCCCGAATTACAAGTTATTGTCAATGAAGAAAAAGAACGTTATCTTGCTAAGCTAAGTCTTTTTGAAAGACAGATTATCTTCTGTTATAGTGATTTATCAATGAAACCAAGAGAAATTGCTGAGTATTTAGGCATTGATAAAAATCGAGTCAAAAATGCTTTGAGACGAGCAAAAGATAAGTTAAGAGATATTATCGCTGAATAGAAACTACTAATAATTTATCCAAGAATTAGTCGAAAATAGACCGATTCTTGGCTTTTTTATTAGGAATCTGAGTCTTTACTTGTGCAATCTACTTATGATATACTACGGTCTGTTCTTTATGAACACTATGATTCTTCGGTGGATCAAGCCGCCCTCAGTCCTTTGGTCATAGTAATTACTAGAGCCTGCTCTATAAAGGAGACTAATATGAAAAAAAAATATACTACTAATGATTTAATGCGAATAGCATTAGTTGCTGCTTGCTACATTGTGTTGACTTTGATAATTTCCCCTCTTTCCTTTGGATTGGGAATTCGTATCAGTGAGGGATTGAATTTTTTAGCCCTTTATAATAAACGTTATATTTTAGGAGTTACTTTAGGCGTTTTTATTGTCAATTATTTTTCTTACGGTATTTGGGATATGATCATTGGCTCGCTCACTAGCTTTATTTTTTTACATTTAGCTTGCTCTATCATTGAAAAACTATTTCCTTTAATTGATAGTAAGAAAGATGAAATTAATAAGTCGCTGTTTTTCAAATATTTAATTATTGGCCTATCCATGACTATATCGATGGTTAATATTGCCTTGTTAGTTGTTTTTTTAGGAGCTCCTTGGGAAACTTTTATAACCCGACTTGTAAGTATGATGGTTAGTGAAGGCTTATCTCTATTGGCTGGAGGAATAATTATCTATTTTATCAGTGAGCGAATCGATTTAAGACGCTAAGTGATAGATTATTAGAAGCAATCATCAATTTATATTTCAAAAACGGTCAAGAAATATTAGCTTTTTTAAAATGAAAATTGAAAAGAATTAATTTACAAGCAAACATTTGAATGCTAAAATAATGTCAGTTAAATAATCGTAAAGTAAAGGGGAGCCTTGAAGCTGAGAGTGGACTTGTTCCAGACCCTTGAACCTGATCACGGTCAAACGTGCGTAGGAATTACTTTGAAATAGGGACTTTATGCCTTTTCTCTTTACTTTGCAAAAATGTAAGGAGTTTTTTTATGGGAAAGAATAAAAATGTTTTACTTCTAGTAGAAGCAGCTATTTTTGCTGCTATCGCAGTGGTCCTGTCTTTATTACCGACAAATTTCGGTGCTTCATTAACGATTTCTTTAGGCATGGTACCATTGACAATTTTATCCTTAAAACGAGGATTTAAATGGGGGCTGTTTTGCGGCTTTCTATGGGGTTTGCTACATTTCCCCCTAGGGAATGTATATTTTTTAAGCGTTAGTCAGGTATTAATTGAATACCTCCTTGCTTTTGCTTTTGGTGGTTTTGCGGGCTTAATGTCTGAGCGTTTTTATCAGTCTGAAAATAAAGCTTGGCCTTTAATTTTAGCAACTTTCATTGGAACATTTGCACGTTTCTTCTGGCACTTTGTCGCTGGCTATATTTATTGGGGATCTTATGCACCTGAAGGGATGTCACCCTTAGTCTTCTCATTTATCATGAATGGAGCGAGTGCCTTATTAACATCTTTTGCTTCGGCAATCATTCTAATCCTAGTCTATCAAGCAGCCCCTCGTTTATTCGATCGTAAGCTATATAGATAATAAGTTTATATTTAAAGTAGTGAATATTTCTCCACTACTTTTTTTGTGCACATTTTTAAATTAAATTTAAACCAATCACAATAAAAAGTTAAATAAAATCATTTATACTAACGTTTCAATTTATATTTTCACAATACCTTTTAATCTTCATTTAATGTGAAATATCAAAAAGTTATGTTATAATGCTCTTATGACTTGTGGCAGAAAGGTGGTGATTGTTTGTGATCGAATTATTTGATGTTGCTAAACATTACTATTTGAATAATAAACAAGTTAAAGCGGTTGATGGTGTTTCCCTAACGATCCAAAATAAGGAAATTTTTGGTTTGGTAGGAGAAAGTGGTGCTGGAAAATCGACTCTTTTAAGGTTTATTAATCTTTTAGAAAAACCAGATAAAGGAAAGGTATTAATTGATGGACAAGATCTATTGCAACTCAGCAAGGAAGAACTGCGACTCCATCGTAAGTCTGTAGGTATGATTTTTCAGCATTTTAATTTATTGAATAATAAAACAGTTGGTGAAAATATCACCTTACCCCTTAAATTGTTTAAATATTCAAATGCCCTGTCTCTTGATTCTGTTCTTGATTTTGTTGGTCTAGCTGATAAAAAAGATCAATATCCTGGTCAGTTGTCGGGGGGGCAAAAACAAAGAGTTGGTATTGCAAGAGCGTTAATTACTAAACCAAAAATTTTGCTTTGTGATGAGCCGACCTCTGCTTTGGATGTCATGCGAACGAATGAAATTGTTCAAATATTAAAAGCAGCACATCAACAATTCGACATGACAATTATAGTGGTGACCCATGAATTGGGTTTTGTAAGGCAACTTTGCGACAGAGTGGCAATTATGGAAAAAGGTGGTTTAATAGATATAGTTGATAATTTGACCGACCGTGACCAAGAACTAGTAGGAAGTTATTATGATAAAGTGAAGGAGGTCCTAAGCTAAGATGTTGGAAGAAATAATAGTGCGTGTCATTGAATATTGGCCAAAATTATGGGAAAGTCTTCAAGAAACAAGTATTATGCTTTTTTTCTCCTCAGCAGCAGCTATTTTGTTAGGTCTTCCTTTAGGTACTCTTTTATTTTTGACTAGTCCGGGTCAGCGAATGGGTAAAGCAAGAAAGGATTATTTTTTGAATTCTAGCTTAAACCTATTTGTAAATATTGTTCGTTCTTTTCCTTTTTTGTTACTTGTTGTCGCAATGCAACCCCTTATTCGAATGGTTTATGGGCGAGCAACTGGCGATCCGATTGCAGCATCCTTTCCGATGATGTTGATTGCCATTGCCCTTTATGCTCGCTTCGTGGAACAGTCTTTGCATGACATTCCTAAAGGCGTGGTGGAATTAGCTGATTCCCTTGGAGCGAATACTTGGGAGTTAGTCACTCAATTTCTATTTGTTGAAGCACGGTCATCTTTAATTATTGGATTTACCACTGCTTTTGTATCCTTTCTATCTTATTCGACCATTATGGGGGTAGTTGGCGGCGGTGGGATAGGAGATTTTGCTATCCGATATGGTTACCAGAGGTATGAAACGGATATCATGTATTTTGCGATTATTCTAATCATAATCATTGTTCAAATTCTACAATGGTTAGGTTTAAAAATTGCGCGTAAGTTAGATAAGAGATAATAGGAGGAATTAGATGTTTAATAAAAATTTATTTAAGAGCTTTGTTACTTTTGCATCAGTGTCACTAGCTTTAAGCGGTCTACTATCCGTTTCGGCACAAGAAGATAATGTATTAAAGATTGCTTCTCATATGCCACCGATGACTGATATCGTTGAAATTGCAGCGGATGTAATTGAAGAGCCTTACTCTATTGAATTAGTAGAGGTTTCTGATAATATTCAATACAATGAAGCAGTGTTTAATGATGAAGCTTTTGGAAGTTTTGCACAACACCTTCCATTTATGGAAATGTTCAATGAAGAGCGTGAAGCAGATTTAGTAGCCATTCAACCAGTATATAACGCTGTTGTTGGGTTCTATTCACCTGTTTATGAGTCAATGGAAGATATCGAAGAGGGCGCAGAAGTGGCTATTCCTTCAGATCCAACAAATGAGGCACGTGCATTATTCGTCCTTGAACAAAATGACTTAATTGAATTAGATGATGAAGCAGGTCTTTTCCCGACAGTAGATGACATTACTGAAAATCCTTATAACTTCGAGTTTACAAGTGTTGACTTATTAAACTTAACAGGTGCTTATGAGGATGGCGTTGAATTAGTTTTCAACTACCCAACTTATATTGCTTCAATTGATTTAAAACCTGAAGATGCTTTGTTCTTAGAAAAAGATGATGAAAATACTTTTGCTATTATTCTTTCAGTTCGTGAAGGAAATAAAGATAGTGAAGCAGCTAAGGCATTACAAAAAGCTTTCTCATCTCCTGAAGTACGTGAATTTGTCGATAAATTAGCGGAAGAAGGACACTTAGAACCAGCTTTTGATTCTAAAGACAATGAAGACGATGAAGACGATCAGAATGAAGAAGCATCTGATGATCAAGATGATTCTTCAGAAGAAGCAGAATAATAGAAAAAGTAAAAGCTGGCTAATGGCCAGCTTTTTTGATTGTATAAATGAATTCGTTTACTTAATTTTTATTAGAAATTCCTCTTGAAATCCTCATGCAATTTTAATAAAATAAACCTACTTTATTTTCTGGAGGGATTAGTATGAAGAAGAAAGATCTATTAGCTATTGGTTTTATGTTATTTGCCATGTTTTTTGGAGCAGGCAACTTAATCTTTCCAGTTGCTCTCGGCCACGAAGCTGGTCAGAGTTTATTACCAGCTATTTTAGGTTTCATCATTACCGGCGTCGGTTTGCCATTATTGTCGATGATTGTTGGCTCAAGTTTAAAAGGCGGTTATTTTAATGCTTTGAGTAAAATTAACTCTGTCTTTGCGATTGTTTTATTAACTTGTAACTATTTAATCATAGGGCCCTTGTTTGCTATTCCGCGGACGGCCACAACTACTTATGAGATGTCCGCTCTTCCATATATATCTAACGCTAATGGGATTACTTTAGCCCTATTTACCTTCGTCTTTTTTGGCCTTGTTTTGTGGATTTCATTAAATAAGAATTCGATAGTTGATGCGATTGGCAAGTGGCTGACGCCAGCTTTGTTAATTTCCTTAGTCATTTTTCTAGTAAGATCCTATTTCCTTTATCGAACAAATGAACCTTCTGCTCCGATGAAAATAGCATATCAAAACAATCCTTTGGCTGAAGGTTTTGTTAAGGGTTATGCTACTATGGACACACTTGCCACATTAGCCTTTGCTATTGTTGTTAAAAGTGCTTTTGAAACAAAAGGTGTCTTTGATCAAAAAACACTATTAAAAGAAGGAAGCAAGGCTTCATTAATTGCAGCAAGCTTATTGGGACTTTTCTACTTTGGTCTAGCATGGGTTGGTAATCATATTAGTCTAACAGAGGCTCTGCCTGAAGGTCAAAATCTTGGAACTTTTCTATTACAGACTATAGCAAATAATGCTATGGGGCAATCCGGTGTTGCTTTGTTAGGAATTATTGTCTTTTTAGCTTGTTTAACCACCGCTTGTGGCCTAGTAGCAGCAATTAGTCAGTTTTTTCATGATCTATACCCTAAGATTTCCTATCAAAATCATGTTATCATAATGACTGCTGTGTCATGGTTAATGGCCAATCAAGGATTGGATCAAATTATAGCGACTAGTGGTCCTGTTTTAGAGATAATTTATCCTGTCACTATGTCTCTTATTTTCCTTGTCATCTTACATAAAGTGCGACCACTTAACAGAATGCAATTTTTATTACCTCTACTGTTCGTCTTATTAGTTAGCTTTTTTTCTGTTCTATTGAACGCTAAAGTCATCGAGTGGAAGTGGCTTGTAGATATGCCCCTAGTAAAAATTGGCTTTGCATGGATTCCAACTCTCGTCCTTGGAACTTTAGTCAGTGTTATTTTTGTCGACCGTTCCCAAAGCTTAGATTTTACTATCTAAAGAAATTAAAGCATTTGCCTAATAAAATTTTTAATAATTTATTTTCAAATTAACATTTCAATAAAGTGATAAAAAAATGCTGGACTTAGATCCAGTATTTTTTTATTGAATTTTTTGATCTAGAGAATGCACAATCTATAATTACTTAATTCATTGAAATAAAGTCGTTCTTATCCAATAAAGATTGTGAAGAAAATCAAAGAAAAGAAACTATTTAAATGAATAATATGCTCAACAAAAAAATAAAGGTCGTTCATATTTATTTATTCACAATATAAATAAAATATTAACCAAAAATTAACTAAAAAATTTCACTAAATAAATCAATAAATTTTTTGATAGTTACTCATATTATATTTTAGAGCAAAATAAAAATTTTAAAAGATAGCTGTATGTCAATAAAGAAAGCGTTGACAAACAAACAGGTAAAAGGTAGACTGAAAATATGAATCCGCTTGCAACGGAATGAATATTTATGGAAGGAGGATAATGGGTAAGTTATTGTTATCTGGTCTTTGTGAAAAATTTCACTTTTAAGAGAGTTGATTTTTCAAATAAATAAAGGAGCAATTATGATGAAAAGAAAATTAGGATTATTTACGTTATTGTTAATGGGCGTATTTTTATTAGTAGGCTGTTCTGGTGGAGGAAGTGGAGAAACTTTAACAGTTGCTGTATCTGGGGATGCAATTTCACTCGATCCGATTGCCACCAATGATAACCAGTCCAGTCATGTTATGACTCAAATATATGAGGGATTAGTTAAAATCAATGATGAGGGTAAGGCAGAACCTAGCTTGGCTGAAAGTTTTGATCAACCTGATGAAACAACATACGTTTTTAAATTAAAACAAGGAATCAAATTCCATAATGGAGAAGAATTAAAGGCATCTGACGTTGTTTTTTCTCTAAAACGTGCGATTGAAGCACCAAACGTGAAGCACTTATTCGAAACAATCGATATTGACTCTGTAAAAGCTACTGATGACTATACAGTAGAATTTAAACAAACTGAGCCGTTTTCTGGTATTTTAGCTGCTTTATGCCACCCTGGTGCATATATCGTAAATGAAAAAGCAGTAAACGAAGCAGGTAATGATTACGCACGTAATCCTGTAGGAACTAACGCTGTGAAATTTGTTAAGTGGACCAAGGCAGATTCTGTTGAAATGGAACGTTTTGATGATTACCATGGGGAAAAAACAGAATACAAGAATTTAATTTTCCGTGTAATCCCTGAACCAAGTAACCGTGTGATTGAGTTGGAATCTGGTGGGGTAGATATTGCTTATGACATCTCAGCAATTGATCTTGAGAAGGTTGAAAACAATGATAAATTACAATTATTGAAATCTTTTGACTATGGGACAACTTATTTAGGATTTAATATTGCTAAAGAACCATTTAATGATCCAAAAGTTCGTGAAGCGATTTCTTATGCAATTGACATTGATTCGATCGTTAAAGCTGTATTTAAAGGATTAGGTCAAACAGCTACAGGTGTAATGTCACCTACGTTAGCTTATTCTATCTCTGATGAATATGAGCCACGTGCACGCGACGTTGAAAAAGCGAAAGAATTACTAGAAGAAGCTGGTTTCCCAGATGGCTTTGAAACTTCTATTTCAACTAATGAAAACAAAGACCGGATTGATATGGCAACTGCTATGAAGGAACAATTATCAGAAGTAGGTATTGATGTTTCAATAAACGTATTAGAATGGTCAGCATTTAACGAGTTAATTAAGAATGGTAAACACGATATGTTTGAAATTGCATGGACAGCAGATTCTCCAGACCCAGATACTTTCTTATATCCATGCTTCCACTCTTCAGCTAAAGGTGAAGGTGGTAACTACATCTATCTTGAAGATGATGAGTTAGATAAGATGTTAGAAGAAGCCCGTTTCTCTCAAGATGATGAGGAGCGTGCAGACCTTTACCGTCAAGCACAAGAACATTTAATGGATATCACAGCTTGGATTCCAGAGCACAATAAAGAATTGACAGTGGGTGCTCAAAAAGATGTTAAAAATATTAAACTTTCTCCATTTGGATGGTATCAATTAGCGCCGGTAACTAAGGGAGAAAAATAGTTCATTGTATTCTAGAGGAGATGGAAACATCTCCTCTATCTAAAGAAGAGGGTGCGTTAAAACATGCTAAAATATATATTAAAAAGGCTACTGTATTTAATTCCTGTCATTTTAGGCGTCTCTTTTATTGTATTTGCTTTGCTTTATATCACTCCAGGAGATCCTGCACGAAATGCTTTAGGACCTTCTGCTTCTGAGGCAGCAGTTAAGGCTTTAAGACTAGAAATGGGATTAGAAGATCCGTTCTTAGTACAATTTGGTCGTTACATTAAGAATGTATTTACTAAATTAGATTTAGGAACTTCCTATATTACTAAGTCTTCAGTTGCAGCTGAGATTTTTAACCGAGCAGGTGCTACAATAAAATTAGCATTTCTTTCCATTTCTTTTGCTGTTCTATTAGGTATTCCAATTGGAATTATCTGTGCGATTAAACAGTATTCTATTTTTGATAATATCGCTATGGTTTTTGCTTTAATTGGTATTTCAATGCCAGTATTCTGGTTAGGACTTTTACTTATTATGTTATTCTCTGTTAGACTAGGCTGGTTCCCATCATCAGGATTTTCAATGCCATCTCAGATGGTTCTTCCTGCTGTTGCCTTGGGATCCCAGTCCGTTTCGGTTATTACGCGGATGACTCGATCTTCAATGCTGGAAGTTATTCGACAAGACTATATTCAAACAGCAAAAGCCAAGGGTCAGCGGCAAAATGTTGTCGTTTGGAAGCATGCGCTTGGAAACGCCTTGATTCCAATCATTACAATTGTCGGTACTCAGTTTGGTCAGCTTATGGGGGGAGCCTTAATGACAGAGGTAATCTTCTCAATTCCTGGTATTGGTCGTTTGATGGTTGACTCCATCAAGATGCGTGATATGCCGATGGTTCTGGGATGTGTTCTCTTTGTGGCGGTAACCTTTAGTATTGTTAACTTAATTGTGGATATCCTATATACCTATGTTGACCCACGAATTAAGACAAAATATGTGTAAGGGGGTATCAACATGGAAAATCCTAAATTAAACTCTGAAAAAGATGAAGTAGCTGAATTAGACCGTAATCCGATAGTTAGCGGAATGGAAGAAGAGCATTCAGTTGTAAAGGACCATTATCTGAAAGAGCAAGAACATAAGCGTGGTCGCTTCCGTGGTCTGCAAGACATTTGGATTCGTATGAAACGTAATAAATTGGCAATGGTGGGTCTCTTTATTATTGGACTTTTGGTATTAGTGGCTATTTTTGCAGATCAGATTGCTCCTTATGGTTTTGCTGAACAAAACCTACAAAATCAATTTGCACCACCAAGTTCAGAACATCTATTTGGAACAGATGATTTGGGTCGTGATATTTTTTCTAGGGTTATTTATGGATCAAGAATTTCCCTAAAAGTTGGATTTATTTCGGTATCGATTTCACTGATTATTGGTGTAGCGATTGGAGCAGTGACAGGTTATTATGGTGGTCGAGTAGATAATATGCTTATGCGCTTTATTGATATTCTACAATCGATACCAGATATTCTATTAGCGATTGCTATTATGGCAGCTTTAGGGCCCGGATTGGCAAACCTTATGATTGCTGTAGGGATTGCAGCTATTCCCGGTTATGCGCGTTTAGTACGCTCCTCTGTGCTTTCTATTCGTGATATGGAATTTGTGGAAGCAGCTAAAGCAAATGGTTCGAGTGATTTTAGAATTATCTTAAAACATATCATTCCAAACTGTATGGCACCGATTATTGTTCAAGCGACCCTCGGGGTTGCCTATGCAATTATTAATGCTGCTGGTTTAAGTTTTATCGGTTTAGGATTAGAGCCACCAACACCAGAGTGGGGAGCTATGTTATCAGGTGGTCGTTCTTACATTCGAGATGCTGTACATATGACCCTCTTCCCAGGACTGGCTATTGTTACAACGATTTTTGCATTAAATGTCTTAGGGGATGGTCTGCGTGATGCACTCGATCCTAAGCTGAAGCGCTAGGGGGAAAGATTATGGTGGAATTATTAGACTTACGAAATGTTAGTGTACAATATGAGACAGATTCAGGAACTGTATACGCAGTTAATAATTTGAATCTGTCAATCGGTAAGAAAGAGACCTTGGGGTTAGTTGGAGAAACTGGTGCAGGAAAAACAACAACGGCTTTAGCTATTATGCAATTAATTCAAGATCCTCCTGGTAAGATTACCTCAGGTGAAATCTTACTTGAAGATCAAGACTTAATGAATGTTAAAGAAAAGGATATGTTCAATATCCGAGGCAATAAAATTTCGATGATTTTCCAAGATCCAATGACTTCATTAAATCCGATAATGACCGTTGGAGATCAAATTAAGGAAGTTATCGAACTCCATCAAGATCTTACTAAAGAAGAAACCGTTGCAAAAGCAGAAGAAATGTTAGAGTTAGTTGGAATCCGTAAAGAAAGATTGAATGACTATCCACATCAATTCTCTGGTGGTATGAAGCAGCGGGTGGTTATTGCGATGGCTCTTGCATGTAATCCGGAATTAATTATTGCCGATGAACCGACAACGGCTCTCGATGTAACCATTCAAGCACAAGTACTAGAATTAATGAAAGATTTAAAAGATAAATACGATACATCAATGATTTTAATCACTCACGATTTAGGTGTAGTCGCTGAAATTTGCGACTATGTATCGGTTATTTATGCTGGTACGATTGTGGAACATGCTTCTGTTGAGAGTTTATATGAAGAACCACTGCATCCTTATACGCGAGGTTTGTTTGATTCCATTCCAAGTGCCGATGAAGATGTGGATAAATTAAAAGTCATTTCTGGCTCAACACCGGACCCTTCGGATTTACCGTCAGGCTGTCGCTTCCATCCAAGATGTAAACATTGCATGGAAATTTGTAAGTATAAATTTCCAGAATATCGTGAAGTAAAACCTGGTCACTATGTAGCTTGTCATTTATATAACCAGGAAGGGGGAGAAAACCTTGACTAACAATAATCAAGAAGCATTGATTAGTGTGCGTAATCTTAAAAAATATTTCCCCACTAAAGCCGGTGATTTAAAAGCGGTTGATAATATTAGTTTTGATATTAAAAAAGGTGAGACTTTGGGTCTAGTGGGTGAGTCTGGTTGTGGAAAGTCTACGGCAGGACGTGCCATTATTCGTTTACATGAACCAACGGCCGGTGAGATTTACCTTGAAGGTAAGAACATTATGGAATACAAGGGCTTGAAAGAAATGCGCTTGATGCGTCAAGAGATGCAAATAGTTTTTCAAGACCCTTACTCTTCTCTTAATCCAAGGATGTCCACTTTTGACTTAATAGCTGAGCCCTTACGTGTTAATAAATTGACAAGAAACCAGGCTGAATTAGAGCAAAAAGTGTATAAAATGATGGAGACGGTAGGTCTAGCTAGACGGTTAGCAGGTTCATTCCCACATGAATTAGATGGCGGACGGCGTCAAAGAATTGGTATTGCTAGGGCACTTATTCTTCAACCGAAGTTTCTTGTTTTAGATGAACCGGTTTCTGCCTTGGATGTTTCCATTCAGGCTCAAATCTTAAACTTGATGGATCAACTGCAAGAGGAATTTGGTCTGACTTATCTCTTTATTTCACATGACTTATCAGTTGTTCGGCATATTTCTGACCGGATTGCTGTTATGTATCTTGGTCAGATCGTGGAATTAGGTACTTATGATCGGATTTTTGAAAATCCATTACATCCTTATACGAGAGCTTTACTTTCAGCTATTCCGATTCCAAAAGTTGGAGTTAAACGAGAGCGGATTTTCTTAGAAGGAGATGTACCAAGTCCGGTGAACCCTCCAGAGGGTTGTCGTTTTGCTGGTAGATGTAAACACTGTATGGAGATTTGTAAGACAACTCCAGTTGAACTCAGAGAAGTTGAACCGGGTCACTTTGTGGCATGTCACTTATACAATGATATTAAATTTGCAAAGTCGGTAGAATTTCCTGAAGAACAGATGAAATTGATTTAAATTAATATCCCTTCTAAAACACCTCTGTAATAGGTAGTTAGAAGGGATTTTTATAATGATTTTATTTCATTAAGCAATAGTTGATTTGTTTCTTTTGGAAATTACCTTTCATATAAGCGTAGTTAAAAGCTTTATTCTCATAAAAGCTTTCTAAGTCAGAGGATTTATGCGAAGGAGATGTTTGAGCCAATCAATTCATAGTTTTTTCGTAATTATTGAAGATAATAAATTTTTATCTTGACAAGTTAACTTTGCAAATATACAATTTAAGAAAAGTAAACATGGCAAAGGGGAGATAAACTTGGAAAAAGATGATTTTTTAAAGCTGGCTCAAAAGGAAAAAAAAGATGAGGGAGAGATTTTTGTTAATGATAAATCGAGCGTTTGGATTTCGAGGGCATTAATTGGTATCGCTGCATTTATTTCCGCTATTAAAGAATCGCAGAATCTCCCTTTTTTGGATATTCTTGCCATGCTGTGTCTTTCAATTGGGGTAGGAGAATTATATAAATACTTTGCAAGGAAAGAAATAAAATATTTATTTTTGTTTATCCTATTGTTTACAGTGGGATTAGTTGCAATAGTGTTTTTTTTAAAGGATCTTTATTATGGATGAAAAGTTAAAACTAAAGAATAATCTAAAAGGTTTACGAAAAGAATTAAAACTAACCCAAGAAGAATTGGCAAAAATGGTTGGAGTATCTCGAAATACTATTTCCTCAATAGAAACAGGTCAGTATAACCCAACTGCAAAATTGGCCTATTTACTATGTTTAGCACTCGATAAGAAATTTGAAGAAATTTTTTATCTATCTACTGGAGATAATTAATACGATATTTTAATCAAAATTTATTCTTAACTAAGATTTTATAGAATATAGTTTAAAATGTAGGTAAAATCTGTAGAGTTTCCAGCAGATAAATGAAATTGATTTAAATAAGAACCCTCTTAAACACCTTATCATGTTGTTTTAAGAGGGTTTTAGATTTTGAATATTTTACTAATTGAGACAGTAGTTAATTTCTTTGTTTTCGAAATCACCATTGGCATAGCTATATTCAAAGGCCTTAAATGCTTTAAAGGTATTTAAATCTAAAGATTTTGTTTGTAGTAAATAGTTGAGTAGAGCTCCTCTCAATTTTTTACTGGTGGCTGAAGGTGCCTTTTTACCTAATTCTATATCTTTATAGAAGTTAATCTGGATGAGTTGCATTTTTTTAGGGTCTAGTAAAGAAGCAAACTCATTAGAAGCGAGATTAATGACGGTTTGTTCTTCGAACACATTATTGTAAAGAGGTTTCCACAAGCTTTTTAAGCTTTGATTTTTGATTTTTAGCGAGGTATTAAAGTCTAAACGGTAGGGATTGATTGGTTGAATGGGAGAGATTGGCCCATATAAAGCAGACAGAATTTTCAGATGGTCAATGGCATAGTTCAAGTCAATTTTATCCCATTCGATTTGCCGAAAGGCTAGACCTTGATAGACTTGATAAGCGGGACGAGCTGTTTTTTCATTAATGACTTGATAACGATGATAGATATCTTGAGCAAGCTCAGCTGAGCATTTAAAGAGTTTTTCTAACTCAGTCGTATCTTTTAAGACAAGCTCTTTAATAATGGCTTGGACGGGATCTGATTGAGGAATTAAATCATTACCGACTATCGTATCCATCTCTTTACTGGGGGAGAAAATAATTAAAGTCATAGGCACACTCCTTTATTGGGCTTTAGCAACGGATGAAGCTTTTGGTAATTCAAAGCTAGGAAAATGTAGTTCGAATTGACCAATAATTGTTGATGAAACTAAAGTGGTAATAAAAGAAAAGATCAGGTGTTGTGGAGCAATATATAGCAGTGAAAGTAATAAAACCACGCCATCTGTTAACAAATAGGCTTTTGTAATTGATACGTAGGCCCTCTCAGAAATAACCATTGCCAAAGCATCATCGCCCCCTGCGGCACAACCTTGACTGATACATAAACCACATCCTACGCCGATTGCAACGCCTCCTAAGATAGCAGCTAATAAAGGCCTATCATAAAGGCTTGGAAGAACAGGTCCCATCCAAAGACAAAGGCGATAGAAAACAGCAAATAGAAAGGATGCGTGAATGGCACGGCGAATAAAATCTTTACCTAATAAGGATAAGCCAATAAGGTAGCAAGTAATATCTGCTAAAAAACTTAATTTAGATGGCTCCCAGCCAAAGAAATGATAGCAGAAGAGAACTAAACCAATGACACCCCCTTCTGTAATTTTAGCGGGTATATGAATGTTCACCAAGCCAAAAGCCATGATAAAGGCTCCTAATGCAATAACCAATATTTCTTTTTTACTTAATAAAAAGCGACTCAAAAAGCGCTTAAGCATATTTACACTCCTAATTTTTATTACACGAAGTCTCATTAGGACACAAAAAAAAGACTGCTTGTGTCGTAGGCTAACCTCGTACGGCAATCTTAAGATGGTATGGATGCTTTTTTTGTTTGCTAATTTTTCTTTTGGTAAAACTCTGAGCTTCTAGTAATCTTTTTAGCCTTTGCAGACCCCACATCAGGTTTCAACTAGGCTCTTTATCGACGATATAGGCATCAGATAAACCCTACTGATCGAAATGAACGAACCAGTATCCATCGTAAAACGATACTATAAAAATTATAGCACGAACTAGGAATTTGGCAAATAAAATTACCCTTTTAAAATTATTGCTTTTCTTAAAAGTTTAGCTTGCCTAACAAAATAGAATAGGGTAAACTAAGATTTAAAGGAAATGAAGTACTTCCTATTTACCTTCAGCAAGGTAGATAAACCGCTAATTAGCTGATGACTTCTGTATGCTTTTTTGGCATACAGAAGTTTTTGTATTTTAAAGGAGGAGAAGCAATGTTGTGGAGTTTAGGGCTTGTCTTGATATTGGGGTGGTTGTTTGGAAAACTATTCGAAAAAATTAACTTACCAAAACTGTTAGCCTATTTGGTATTAGGTATTTGTTTAGGTCCAAATGTTTTCAATTTATTATCTAGTGAATTAACACATTTGGCGGGAGAAATTCGTCAAATTGCTTTGATGATTATTTTGATTAGAGCTGGACTAACTTTAAAATTTTCGGATTTAATTAAAGTAGGAAGACCAGCTATTTTAATGTGTTTTTTACCTGCAATTTGTGAAATTTTAGCTATTGGTTTGATTGGACCTTATCTTTTAAACATATCTTATGTTGATTCATTTTTATTAGCTAGTGTACTGGCGGCTGTATCACCTGCGGTATTAGTACCGAGAATGGTGGGGTTAATTGACCGAGGATTAGGAACTAAACAGGCCATTCCTCAAATGATTTTAGCAGGCGGGACAGCAGATGATATTTTAATTTTTGTATTATTTGCAGCCTTTATGCAATTAGCTCAAGGTCAAGGTGTTTCAGCATCAACGGTATTATCTGCACCTATTTCAGTAGTCACAGGAATATTTTTGGGGTTTTTAGTGGGGCATAGCTTAAGTTATTTCTTAAACCGCTATCAGTGGGAAGGGCAACAAGCTTTAATTGTCTCTTTAGCTATTTCTTTTTTAGTTCTTGGTTTAGAGAGCTTATTAACTGACATCCTGCCTTATTCAGGTGTGCTTGCTGTTTTAGTGATTTTCCTAATTGTGCAAAAGAAAGCGCCGCAAAGGGCTGTCACTTTAACAGCCTCGTATCAAAAAATTTGGCAGTTTGCTGAAATTTTCCTCTTTGTCTTCCTAGGAGTGATTGTCAATCCGAGTTTAGCCTTAGAAGCGGGCTGGCCGATAGTAATCATTATTGTAATAGGTCTTATTTTCCGTATGTTGGGGGTTGCTTTATCCATTTTAAAGACACCATTTGCAAAGAAAGAGCGTTATTTTATTATGGGAGCTTATTTACCAAAAGCTACGGTTCAAGCTTCCCTCGGTGGACTCCCATTAATGGCTGGTATTGCTAGTGGTTCTTTAATTTTAATAGCCGCCACTGTATCTATTTTAATAACAGCTCCATTAGGCGCTATCTTTATTGATTATTTTGCGCCGCTTTGGTTAGAACATGAGGATACTTCAGTCAAATAATTAGCACAAAAAGCCATCATGATCTGTTGTGGCACTGTACCCCATAAATGGGACAGAATAAAAAATACCTCTGTTAGGCTGCTTGTTGTCGGTATTGAACCGGTGACACCTATCCTAATATTTGTTGAACTCGCTTATGATTAACAGTTTTTTCTGTTTCTAAGTTGATTAAATGGGTGATTTTACGGTAACCATAGGTGAAAGGCTGTTTCTTACATAATTGTCCAATTTTAATTTTCCCTTCATTTTCTAGGTTAGCATTTATACGAACTTTCCAACGATAATAAGTAGATCGAGCGGATCCCTAAGCAGGAGAGGATTAAACTCACCGAATCATGCGCTTTTAAACTTTCAACTGTTTCGACGACCACTTTTGGTACCCACTCCTCTTCAACTCTTTGTGTTTTTTTAGGACATCCATCGCTGCTTGATGACGTTTCAATTCAATACATTTCCATTTTGTTTTTGCAGAATAAGCTAGGTGATTAACCCTAATCAAACACCTCCATTAAATTCATTTCATACGAATTTAACGGAGGTGTTTTTATGTTTGTCTCACTATTCGGGGTCCGTGCCTTATTAGATCTGATGGCTTTTATAATTTAATAATTTCTGCTTAGTCGGTGGTTAGTTCACCAGGCCAAGAAGGTGCTCCAGGTGCAACATTAGTCACTTGATAATCCATTTTAGATAAGAATTGGCTAGCCCTTTTAGAACGTCCACCCGAGTGGCATACTAAATAGTATTCTTTATCTTGATTAAGAGATGTATATTCATTTGGGAGCTGATTCAAGGGGATGTTTTTAGATCCAGGGATATGTCCTTCTTGGAATTCAGCTTCACCTCGAACATCAATAATATTAAGCGATTTTTCCTGAGATTTTTGATAAAGTTCTTCAATGGAAATCGTTGGGAACATGGTATCTTCCTTTCTGTTTGACATATAAAAGTGATTTTTTATAAATAAGTGGTAGTTTAAGCCAATAAATTATATACTTAACATACCCGGTAGGGTATATTAAACATCAATGCAAAAGATTTGTCAAGTTTTAAAATTTAAGAACAAATACATAAGAGGAGTTTATCATGCATAAAGATAATAATAAGAAAAACCTACTTAATCGTTTAAAACGAGCAGAAGGTCAATTAAGAGGGGTCCAAAAGATGTTAGAAGAGGACAGAGACTGTATGGATATAGTAACCCAACTAACTGCTATTCGTTCGAGTGTGGATCGTATTATGGGCATAATCATGGTTGAAAATTTAAAAGAATGTTTAACTACTGGTGATAAAGATTCAGAAAAGCAGAATCAACGACTAGAGCAAGCTATTTCGATGATTATAAAAAAATAGAGTGTGAGCTATCAAGTAATGAAAGCGAAAGATTTAGTTTTTAGTGAGACATAGATAGCATATTCTAAAAAAAGCTTATACAATAGTATCAGAAAGAGTACAGGAGGTTTTTTGCAAATGATGGAAGGAAAAACGCTTTATCAAACTAAAGTAGTTAATCGAGACGGTATTCAAGGCAAAACCTTTGTTGAAGATCCAGCAGGTTTTGAAGTTAAGGTTTCCAGTCCATTAAGTGAAATAGAAGGTAGTAATCCGGAGCAGCTTCTGGGAATGGCCATAGCAACTTGTCTAAATGCCACCATAGAAGCAGAAGAAATTCGTCGAGGGATTAAACACCAGACTCAAGTATCTGTCTTGGTCGAACTACACCAAGATAATCCCGGCTATCAATTTGTGGTTAAAGTTCAAATCTCTATGCCCCATGTTCAAGCAGATTTAGCTGATTCTATCGTAGAAGTTGCTCTTGAACGCTGTCCCATGCATAAGTTAATGAAAGCTAATGCTACTTACCAAGTTGTTATCAACTAAAAGTGTTCAATCGTTATGAATAAAAAATAAGGGAAAGGGTGTTAGCAATGAAGAAAATTTTACGACTTGGCCTGATGATGGTGACTGGCTTCAGTGGTATGGGGATGGTTCATTCTCCTCATCAAAGTTACTTTGCTCAAGGTGAGAATTTAGTCTTTGCCGAAGAAGCAGTAGATATTCAAGAAGTTCGACAAGCAATGGAACTGTGGCAAGAAACGGTACAATCCTATTCATTAGATGCTCCCCAATATACTATTGCTAGTTTACAGCAAATGGGGCCGGCTAATTTTGATACCTCCTATCATTGGATCATTCCAAAGCTTTACAATGATTATTATGAGAATCTTATTGAATATCAAAGTGTTGAAGAAGACGCGAATCATATTGGCAATTTAAGAGAAATATTTTCACATTCTTTTGGTCTAGAAAAGATGTTGTTAGCTGAATTAAGTTCAGCAGATCAAAAAGCTTTGAATCAATTACGTCTTTTCATAGTCAGTGCGATTATGGAATCTTATCAAGCCGGTATCAATCAGAACCTACCGGGCTATTTTCTATTAGAGGGGACTGATTTTGCAAAAAACATTGTGAAATATTTAGCACTTGATGATCAACATCTCGACCAATTAATTCGCATCAGTCTAGCTTCTAGCTATGCACCAGAAGCCTATAGTTTTGGTTTTGGTGACGAGATGTTTACTATTCCTGAAGAGTTAGAGTATCCGAGTGAACAATATGAAATGTATACCATCACCAACGGAGCATTTGTACAAGATATTGGGGGAACGACTCCTTATTATTTCCATATTCCTTCTGGTAAAATCACAGAGGGTCACTTGGCTAGTCCTGAGCTACATCCTTTAGTAGCTTACGATTGGTCACAAGTATATGGTCGAGTGATTAATAATTATTACCCCAATTATCAAGTCCAGTCATTATCGACTGAAGCAAAAGAGCAATCATTAAATGGGTCATCAAAGCAAAAACAAGCATTGATGACAGCGGTCAGAGACTGGCAAGCAAAAATGGGTCAAAAATATGAGTTTGTCACTCCAGAGACGCCTATAGACTTCTTAGGTGGGGATCTTCCTTTAAAGTCAATGGTAATTCACTTAGATGGTCAGGAACGAAAGGCTCATTATCAAGCTGAACAGCTTATTAATGATGAAATCAATGTCTTAATGGCAATGACTGATATTCGTGATCAAGATAATCCTAGAGCGGAACGACATTTTTATTTATTTGTTGAAGATCAAGGAATCCCAAGAGTTTTGATTACCATGGAAGGACCTGACAATTTAGCGGTTCATCATTTTAAAGACACAGCCAATGTAGAACTTTATCAACTTTTTAAATCCATTTATTAAATCATTAGAAAAAGATAGCTTCTCTTTTGAAGCTGTCTTTTTATATAGTCACTGATTGGCTAATAAGATTGGCAAAGATATTAAGAAACAATATAATGAAGCCATTCAATAATCAATTAGGAGTGGGGAAATGGAAGTAGTAACAGTAACGGCTATCGGCGCTTTGTTAGGTCTATTATTGGCTATCTTATTAATCTTTAAAAAGTTTCCAGTTTTTTATGCTTTATTTATCGGCGCTTTATTCGGAGGATTATTAGGAGGAGCGAATCTAAGTGAAACCATCAGTCTCATGACAAATGGTGCGCAAGGCATGATTACCTCTATCTTAAGGATACTAGCAGCTGGAATCCTTGCAGGTGTTTTAATTAAGACAGGTTCGGCAGCTGCCATTGCCCATGCTATTATTAAGGGTTTGGGAAGCGAAAAAGCTTTATTAGCGATCGCACTTGCTACTATGATTTTAACTTTTGTGGGGGTTTTTATTGATATATCTGTCATAACAGTTGCGCCTATCGCTTTAGAGATTGGTAAAGAATTGGGTTATTCACGGACTGCACTTTTGATGGCTATGATTGGTGGCGGCAAATCAGGTAATATTATTTCACCAAATCCTAACTCTATTGCTGTTTCCGATGGTTTTGGTGTTTCCTTAACTCAAGTCATGTTAGCTGGTCTTATTCCAGCCTTGATTGGGGTGATGTTTACAGCTTGGCTAGCCAAACGATTAATTAATAAAGGCAGTCAAATTGAACAAACAGGAACTTCAAGAGACGATCAAACAGCAGAAAATTTACCTTATTTATGGAAAGCCTTGTCAGGACCTATTTTAGCGATTGTTTTACTATCTTTACGCCCCTTGTTTAATATAATGATTGATCCTATGTTGGCTCTTCCTCTGGGAGGTCTTTTTGGCTTGATAATGGTGGGACATGTTAAGCACTTACAAGAATATACTCAATATGGTTTAAGTAAGATGATTAATGTGGCTATTATCCTTTTAGGAACAGGTTTAATCGCAGGAGTGATTACCAATTCTACTTTAGGAGATGTCCTTACTAATAGTCTAGACTCTTTAGGTTTACCTGCCTATCTTTTAGCACCTTTAGCAGGAATTTTTATGAGTGCGGCGACCGCTTCGACTACTTCAGGATCGGCAGTTGGCTCAGCTGTTTTTTCACCAACTATTCTCTCGTCAGGTGTTTCTCCTATCAGTGGAGCTGCTATGTTACACGCAGGGGCGACAGTATTAGACCATTTACCTCATGGTTCATTCTTCCACGCGACAGGAGGATCCGTATCAGCCGATTTTAAAGAATGTCTAAAACTAATTCCATATGAATCATTAGTAGGTTTCGTTTTAACTATTGTTTCAACCAGTATCTATGGCGTTTTAGGAGGTTAGTAAAATTAATGAAAATTGTGATGGCCTGTGATTCTTTTAAAGAAGCGGTTTCGGCAAAACATGCTTGCCAGACTATAAAAAAAGGTGTGCAACAAGTCTTTCCTCAAGCAGAAATTCTTCAGCTTCCGATGGCAGATGGAGGTGAAGGTACCACTGAAGCCTTGATTGATGCGAGTCAGGGAGTTTATTATACAGTCGAAGTGCGGGGACCTTTAGGAGAAAAAATTCAAGCCCGGTATGGTATTTTAGGAGATGGCAAAACAGCCGTAATTGAAATGGCCAGTGCATCAGGCATTCATCTTATTGAAAAAGAAGATCGTAATCCTTTATTAACATCAACCTATGGAACAGGTCAAGTCATTAAGGCATGTCTAGATCGAGGAGTTCGCTCATTTATTTTAGGGATTGGAGGGTCTGCTACGAATGACGGGGGAGCCGGTATGGCTCAAGCCTTAGGCTATCGTTTATTAGACATAGAAGGCCAAGAGATTCCTTTCGGCAACCAAGGCTTATCGCATTTGGATAGGATTGATTGTCAGACTATTCATCCTGGTCTAGAGCATGCTATCTTCAAGGTTGCCTGTGATGCCAATAATCCGCTGTGTGGTCCGCAAGGAGCTTCGGCTGTAGTCGGTCCGCAAAAAGGGGCAAGTCCAGAAATGATTGAAAAGCTTGATGCGAATCTTGAACATTTCTCACGCCTTATTTATCGTGACTTGAATCGTGAAGTGGCTCATATTGCTGGTTCTGGGGCTGCTGGTGGGTTAGGGGCAGGATTATTAGCATTTACTTCTGCAAAACATAAAAGAGGCATCGATATTGTTATAGAAACAGTCAATTTGAAGACAGCTTTACAAGATGTCGATATTTGTTTTACAGGAGAGGGTCAGATTGACTTTCAAACGCAATACGGTAACCCCCTTTTGGAGTCATGCAATTAGCTAAACAAGTAGCTTTCCGGTCGAAAGTGATCGCATTATGTGGTTCTGTCAGAAATGATATTGAAATCTTATATCAGTTAGGCTTTGATGCGATTTTGAGTATTACGCCTGGGCCAAGCTCCTTGCAAGACCTACTAACTCATACAGAGGAAAATTTAACAGCAGTAGCCAAGCTGTTTGTCAACTATTAAAGAGTTAAAAGTAAAATCACCATTGAATAAACTTATTCAATGGTGATTTTTGTTTAGTTTATTGAGCAAGCCAGTGATTAGGTTTGACTTCTTTAAGGATCTCTTCAGCCAACTTTTCTGGATCAACCTGATAATGAATACGTTGACGTTGACGTTCGTAATCAGGATCTGGTAAAGGAATTGCTGAGAGTAAGGACTGGGTATAGGCATGTAAAGGGTTTGTATACAATTCCTCAGCTTCGGCTAACTCTAAAATCCGACCACGGTTCATAATGGCAATGCGATCACTGACATATTTAACCATGGATAAATCATGGGCAATAAAGAGATAGGTTAGTCCTCTTGATTCTTTTAGTTCTTGTAATAAATTGACCACTTGAGCTTGAATGGAAACATCTAAAGCTGATATCGGTTCATCGGCGACAATGAATTTTGGTTCAACTGCTAAAGCTCGTGCTATCCCAATACGTTGACGTTGACCGCCAGAAAATTCATGAGGATAGCGACCAGCGTGATCAATATTGAGCCCTACATCTTCTAAGAGTCGATTGACTTTTTCGTCTCTTTCCTCTTTTGATTGTGCGAGTCCATGAATATCAATGCCTTCAGCAATAATATCACGAACCTTCATACGAGGATTTAAAGAAGCATAAGGGTCTTGGAAAATCATCTGAATTTCTTTATGGAATTTCAAACGTTCCTTTTTGTTGTAGCTACTCGATAAAGCTTTGTCTTGAAAGATAATTTCACCACTGGTCGGTTGATAGAGGTTAACAATTGCTTTGCCAATCGTTGATTTACCAGAACCTGATTCTCCAACTAACCCAAAAGTTTCTCCAGGAAAGATTTCAAAGGAAACATCGTCTACCGCTTTGACTTCCTTATCAGTTCCTTGGTGGTAGTATTGTTTCAAGTGCTTAACTTGTAGAATAGGTGCATGCTTATTCATAATGCTCCTCCATTCCACTCTTATCGGTCTGTGACTGCTTTTCTCGACAACGTTGATATCTTTCTAAGATAGCAGTTGGCGGGGTCATTTTTGGAGCCATTGGGTGGAGTAACCAAGTGGCTGCATAATGTCCAGGATTGACTTCAAACATGGGCGGTTCCTCCTCAAAATCGATAGCCAAAGCATATTCTGACCGATAGGCGAAAGCATCTCCTTTAGGAGGATTTAAAAGGTCAGGTGGGCTACCGGGGATAGCATATAATTGATCTTGTTTGGAAATGGTTGGCATAGCTGTCAAAAGTCCCCAGGTATAGGGATGTTGAGGATGGTAGTAAATATCATCCACTGTCCCTATTTCAACGATTTTACCCGCATACATAACGGCAATTCGGTCTGCTACATTGGCAACCACACCCAAATCATGAGTGATAAAGATAATGGTCATATTCTTTTCTTGTTGAATTTTTTTAAGTAATTCAATGATTTGTGCTTGAATGGTTACATCTAAAGCAGTTGTGGGCTCATCGGCAATAAGCACTTCAGGATCTCCCGCTAAAGCAATCGCTATCACAATCCTCTGTCTTTGACCACCTGAAAATTGATGTGGATACTGATTAATTCTTTTCTCTGATTGAACAATTCCACATAAATCCAAAAGGTTAATGGCTTCTTTACGCGCTTGTGAGTGATTAAAACCGCGTTTACGAATTAAAACTTCAGTAATTTGTCTTCCGATGGTTAGGGTAGGATTGAGGGCGGTCATTGGATCTTGAAAAATCATGGCAATTTTGCTACCACGTATAGCTTCCATTTCTTTTTTAGATAATTTTAAAAGGTCTCGTTTTTCAAATATCACTTCGCCTGCTTCAATGGTCGCATTTTTAGCTAGAAGCCCCATCAATGCACGTGTGGTTACTGATTTACCTGAGCCTGATTCGCCAACAATTGCTAATGTTTCACCGGCATACAAGGATAAGTTGATTCCACGAATAGCTTTTAATTGGCCAGCAAAGGTTTTGAAGGAAATATTTAAGTCTTTAATTTGAATGATAGCCTTATTCATGAAGTCACCTACTCTTTCATTTTGGGATCAAAAGCATCACGCAGTCCATCTGCTAATAAGTTAAAGGACAACATGATTAATGAGATAACAGCTGCTGGATACCACATTAAATGGGGTAAAAAGCGAAAAGTCTTGTAACCTTCACTCAATAAAGTTCCTAAGGAAGCGTTGGGTGCAGGGATTCCAATCCCGATGAAACTTAAAAAAGCTTCAAAGAAGATGGCAGATGGTATAGCAAACATCATTTGGACAATAATAATTCCTAACATATTGGGAAGGATATGTTTTAATAGAATCTTGCCAGTCGATTGGCCTAATACCTTAGCAGCTAAGACATATTCTTGTTGTTTTAAACGAAGTGTTTGCGCTCTTACCACCCGGGACATTGATATCCAAGAGGTGAGAGCAATCGTAATAATAATAGATAGTAAACCGGGCTGCAATACTAAAAGCATCAGAACAACGATTACTAAATTGGGAACACCTGAAATAATTTCCAGTATTCTTTGCATCAGTGTATCTACCTTACCGCCTAGCCAACCAGATATCATGCCATAGGTTACACCGATAATGACATTGATTAGAACAGCAATAAATGCGACTAAAAGTGAAATTCGAGTTCCATATAAAATACGTGAGAGGAGGTCACGACCTAAACCATCTGTTCCAAGATAGTAGTAGGTTCCCTCAGCCACATTGGCATTTTGATAGGCATCAGTCAAAGCACCACCTCGGTTGACACTTTTACCACTAAACCATGAAAAATCTTCTAAACCTGGTATTTTAGGAGGGAGGTTTGCTTGAGCTGGATTTTGTTGGAACGGTGAAGCGGGTGCAATCCATGGGGCTAAAATAGCAAGAAGTAGAATTAAAATAACGAAAAAGAGTGAAATCATAGCACCTTTATTCTTTTTTAATCTCCGCCATGAATCTTGTAGAAAGTTCAGTGAAGGGGCTTCAATTTTTTCGTTGTCTTCACTTTGGATAGAAATTTTCGGTTGAAAGAGCTTTGGATCTATATCCGCTGTGTGTTTTGTTGAAGCATTATTCGCCGTATTTAAAGAATTTTCGATTGGCATCTAGCCACCTCCTTCAACTTGTCGCATTCTAGGATCTATAAAGCCGTATAGAATATCGACGATTAAAATAATAACAACTAATAAGACAGAATACATAATTGTAATTCCCATAATGGTTGGGTAGTCATTCACTAAAATTGACTTGGTAAACTGCTCACCAATTCCAGGAATTGAAAAAATTTGTTCAATTACCAGTGAGCCGGTCATGGCAGCTGCTGTCATGGGTCCTACTATTGTTAATAGAGGTATGATCGCATTACGCAGCGCATGCTTAGTAACTATATAAAATTTTGAAAAGCCTTTAGCGGTTGCTAATTCAATATAGTCAGAGTGAAGCACTTCAATCATCTCAGTTCGAACGAAACGCGCAGACTCTGCCATAGGTGAAATGGCTAAAGCAAGACTTGGAAGAATAGTTGAGGCATAGCCGTCACGCCAGAAAGCAATTGGTAGCCAATCTAGCCAAACAGCAAACAGAAATTGAAGGACCACAGCATAAACAAAGTTGGGAACAGATCTTCCGCCAATAGCAAAAACGGAGGTGAAGGTATCGATCCAAGTGTTTTGTTTAACAGCTGCAATCATTCCTAAGATAGTTCCAATTACCACACCAAAACCCATGGCTTGAGCTCCTAAAATCATAGAGGGGCCGGCTCGATCTAAAATAATTTTAGTAACAGGTAAGTTATTATATTGAAAGGACACCCCTAAATCCCCTTTTAATATATTTGCTAAGTAGGAAAAATAGCGAACAAGTAAAGGTTGGTTGAGACCATATTTTTCATTTAAAAGTTGAAGTTGGGTCTCGGTTAAAAGATCTTGATTGGCAAAAGGGGAACCAGGTAAGAACTGTAAGAGGAAAAAGGTAACGGAAATAATAATCCAAAGCGTAATTAACATATAAAAAACACGCCGGATTATAAATTTTGTGTAGGAATTCATGGTTATCCACCTTTCGTATTTTAAAGTTAAACAGTATAAACCCTTTTGTGTCAATCATGCCATTATTGCTTATATTATCTTTTATTTTAATACAATTAAGTAAGAATTATCCACTTCATGAGCTGATAGAGTCAAAAATTTATAATGGAAAGCCATTAAAATTTAAAGCTTTAGTAGAATATTGGCAGACTATTAATAGTTCTAGCTAATAATACTACATGGCTGTTTAATGATCTAGCTTGTATAATACTTGATAAATGGATAAAGTCCAATAATAATTAAAGCTTTTAAACTAAATAAATTTGTTATTCGAACCATAAATAATTAAAGAATGATTAATTTTAAGGGAGTGACACATGGGTGATATTAAGAAAGCGATTTGTCTCAAAGATTTAGATAGAACAGATATCCGATAGCTAGAATTCGTTGAGTAGAAGCTATTAAACAATCGGATAAGTTAGTGACCTTTGACGACTTTGAACGTAATACTTTAGCAAGAAGGAGAATATCCTAAAGCTGAAACTGAAGGGAAGCAGGCATTATTTGTGGTAAAACTTGAGCCAAGAGAGATGCTTGTGATTCAATCACATGGTATGTTAGATAATATTAGCTATTCTTAAAAAAGAGATTCCTAACGGAAGTTGAGCAGGTTGGTATCTATTGAAAGGATGATAAATACCGAAAATTAGGCTACCTGGTAGTGGATCTTCCACTGCTAGGTAGCCTAATTATTTTAATAAAGAAAGTTTAGAGTTTCATTTATTATAGATTTACTCTGCAGTTCGATAAGCAGTTCTTAAATTGATTGTTCGACCAAATGGTAAAACTTCGAAGCCTTTTACGCTAGTATCCAATAAGTAGGTAGTAGATGCTTGATAGAATGAAGACTGAGAAGCTTCATCAGCGACGGCAATCTTTTCTGCTTCAATAAGAGCTTGTCGACGTTTTTCTGGGTCATTGGCAAACTCGTTTCTGGCTTGATCAATTAATTGATCCACTTTCTCATTGGAGTATTGACCAAAGTTGATGCCTCCGTCTGATTCCATTTGTTCTACAAAGTTGATCGCATCTTGATAGTCTGGAGCCCAAGTTCCATAGAAGATATCGAAATCAAGTGATCTTTGTAATTCTAAACGATTTTGTAGAGGGACAGAACGAATTGTAATCGTTAATCCGGGAAGATTTTGCATTAATTGAGCTTGAATATACTCAGCTGTACGACTAGCTAAATCTGAGTCAGAAATTAGTAATTGTAACTCAATATTATCTTGTCCTAATTCTTTTTGAGCTGTTTCCCAATCTTTTTGAGCTGCCTCAATATCGAATGTAAGCATTTCACCCGCTTCTTCACGGTAATCCACGCCTTCATCATTTACATCAAATCCTGAAGGAACGAAACCGTTTAAAGAAGTTGACCCATCTTGAATGACTGACTGGGTATAAGTGTCTTTATCAATCGCTTGAATAATGGCCCTACGCAAAGCAATATTATTGGTTGGTTCTTTGGTGGCATTGAACTGTAGGTGTCCGACAGTTGCTTTAGGAATCTGGTTGAAGAAATCAGCGCCATTGTATTGTCCTACAAATTGATCATTCAAGATAGTATAGTCTAGTTCGCCGGCGTCAAATAAGTCAGCTCCGGTTCCTGTTTCCTTAACAACAGACACTAGGACTTCTTCTAAAAAGACCTTTTCAGCATCCCAGTAATTTGGGTTTTTAATCAATTTCCATTCTAAACTGGTTCCTTCCCATCCTTCAATGAGGAAAGGACCATTCATAGCAATACTGTCTGCGCTTGTTCCATAAGCTTGACCTTTTTCTTCAACAACCTTTTGGTTAACTGGCATAAAACGAGAACCTGTGAGTAATTTTGGTAGATATGGAGCTGGATATTCTAACTCAATTACCAAAGTTTTCTCATCAGGAGCAGTCACTCCTAAATCAGAAAGTTCAGCTTCACCATTACGAACTTTGCTAGCGTTTTTAAACACTTCAACAGAAGAAGAGGTATTGGCGTTATTCGGATCGACTAATCTTTGATAAGTAAAGACATAATCGTTAGCTGTAACAGGGTCACCATTAGACCAAGTTAAACCATCTCTTAAGGTGAAAGTATAGGTTAAACCGTCTTCAGAGATATCGACATTTTCAGCTTGCCCCAATTCGACTTCACTACCAGTTGAAACACGGTAAAGTCCTTCAAAAATTTGTCCGATCATATCTGAAGATGGGGTATCATTATAAAGCATAGCGTCTAGAGTTGCTAGTTCTCCAATCGACATAATAGATAATTTTTGTTCGACATTGGGATCTATTTCTTGAGCTGATATCGGCGCAAGATTTCCTATGAGAAGACCAGTAACTGCGATAGAAATCGTTATAAATTTGAATAGTTTATTTTTCATAAGCCGCTCCTTTTTAATTTTTCTTTAATATAACATAGATAAGTGAAAAACTCACAAAATAAGATTGGGGGGTCGATTAAAAGAGAAATTGATAAACCTTATCTCAAGATTAAGATAAGGTTTATCAATTAGAGATTACATTTGTGCAAGCAAATTTAAATACTTAGAGACCACATCGTAACTGAGCATTACAATTTGTACAAGTGTTACAACCCCCAATATCTTCAACGATTCCTTTACGACAAATTGGACAAGTATCTCCTACTTCTGAACCGTAGACCACATCATCAGTATGACCGCTTTGGGTATAATGATCTTTCTCAGCTAAATCAACTAACTGACGCAATTCTTCAACTTCATCGACAACACGTATTTCTTGATCTTCAACCTCAAAAAGAGCAATATTTTGATCTTTTTCATTTTCCTCTGCTTTGAGAGTAAGAACTTGAGAATCTCTTGAACCATCAACATAAACGGTTCCGCCTTTAGCTCCCCCACTGTATAAACGTTCATATATTTCTTCGACTTGTTGAACAGTATAACCTTTGGGGGCATTCACTGTTTTAGAGATGGATGAGTCTACCCATCGCTGGATAGTTGTTTGAACATCGACGTGTTCTTCTGGCTTTAATTCCATGGCTGAAACAAAAGTTTCTGGTAAGTGATCAGCATCTGCTTCTGGATGACGCTCTAAATATTCTTGAACAATTCCAGCGTTTACTTCAATAAACTTACCTAAACGTCCAGAGCGATAATATTTAAAGGCAAAATAAGGCTCAAGACCCGTAGCTACTCCAACCATCGTACCGGTTGATCCAGTAGGAGCGACTGTTAGTAAGTGAGAGTTTCTAATGCCATGTTCTAAAATACCCTGATGAATGTGCTTAGGTAATTTCTGCATATAACCTGTTGAAATAAAGTTTTGACGCAATTGTTTCGTTTCTTCATCGGTTGAACCTATTAGGAAGGGGAAACTTCCCTTTTCTTTGGCTAATTCAATCGAAGTTTCATAAGCAGTGATCGCAATCGTTTGGAAGACTTTATCAATCAATTGATTACCTGAAGCAGAACCATAACGTTGATTAGTATAGATCAATAAGTCAGCTAGCCCCATAACACCTAAACCGATTCGGCGCTCTCCTAAAGCTTGATGACGATTGGCTGCTAAGAAATAAGGGGTAGCATCGATAACGTTATCTTGCATACGCACACCAACACGAACCGTTTCTTTCAATTTTTCAAAATTAACCGTGTGTTCATCTTTATTAGCCATATTTGCTAAGTTTATAGCTGCTAAATTACATACAGAATATGGAGCTAAAGGTTGCTCACCACAAGGGTTAGTGGCTACGACTTTTTGGCCATAGGCTTTAGCATTGGTATCCTTATTAGCATTATCAATAAAGAAAATACCAGGCTCTGCTGAATAGGTGGCACAAATATTAATCAATTTCCATAGTTCACGAGCGGGAATACTTCGGTATGTTCTGACTGCATAACCCATCTCTTCCCAATCACGTACATCTCCTACTTGATGCCATTGAGTATTATAAGCATGCATTTCTTCTTTATTATAATGTTCGACATCAGGGAAACGTAAGTCCCAATCTAGGTTTTGCTCTACCGCTTCCATAAATTCCGAAGTGATAGTTACTGAGATATTTGCTCCTGTTAAAAAGTCTTCATTGTGGACTTCATAAGCACCCTTATCACGTAAAACAGCTCTAGAATGCTCAATGATATCTACATTAAAGCCACCAAAATCCTCTTTATTTTGATAGGAAGCAATTGTTTCATGCATTACTTGGTCATTAGGAGTGAGTGGAACAAATTTAAGTTTTTCCTGTGCTAGCTTTTGAATTAATTCATCTTCTGTTTGTTCAATTAAATAACGTAGAACGCGGGGGTTTTGCATTTTAGAAATGATAAATTCAATAATATCTGGATGCCAATCTGCTAACATAATCATTTGTGCACCCCGGCGCGAGCCACCTTGCTCAACAAGGTGAGTTAATTGAGCAATATCGTTTAACCAAGAAACAGAACCCGAGGACTTACCGTTTACTCCTCTTGCCAGAGTATTTCGAGGTCTTAGAGTGGAGCCGTTAGTTCCTACACCGCCACCGCGCGACATGATTTCCATTACTTCTTTGCGGTGTTCAGCGATTCCCTCGCGAGAATCAGGGACAAACGGCATAACGTAGCAATTAAAATAAGTAACATCCGTTTGTGAGCCTGCTCCATATAGGACACGACCAGCCGGGACAAAGTTTAAATTAGAAAGCTGATTATAAAAAGCTTCAAAAGAGCTTTCTTGTTTTTCTTTTGTACTTTCAATTTCAGCTAAACCGACTGCATTACGGTGGGCGATTTGTTCATAATATATTTCTAAAGGCTTATCTAAACTGTCAATGCTTCGCAAGATTAAGCCACTAAGGCGCTCTTTTTCGTTTTCAAGATTACCACGGTATTCTTCTTCTAATAAAACAAGAGCTTGACCTTTTTCCCAATCAAGTTCTTGCACAATACCAATACCTCTTGCAGGATAGGATGGATCAGGCTTTACAGTTAAGACTACTAAATCGCCAGCTTTTAGAGTTTTCTTAGCGGTGTCTTTAAAAGAATACCTGTCTAACATAACCATTCGTGAGACACCAGAGTGAGTGATTTTCATTTCCGATGTAACAGGAGTTACTTGAGGGAAATGTTTGATAGCCTCATTAAGATCTTGACGGTTCCATTCGACAGTCTTTGGAATTAAAGTATTCGTTTCCATAATCAGTTCAGCCTCTCTATTAAGATCTTCGATACATTTTGAATATTCTAACAAACATAGCAAGAAACACAATATATAGGATATAAAGATAAAATAAAGCCCAATATATTGTGTTTATTAAGTTCTGTAGTTTAGTATACTTGCTAAAAAACAAAATTTCAATCTTAAAAACACAAACATTGAATGAAATTATACCTATGACTACTTAATCGTGATTAAGAAACAAGTCCAAACAAATAGCTTTTCAAAAATAAAAAGATTGTGTATAATGGTCAAAGAAAGTCAATGTTAAACAAAATTAGCTTGAAGGAGGGTTGAATTTGTCCAGAAAAAATATGTCCGATATAATTGAAGCTTATCTTAAATCCTTCTTGCAAAACGCAGAACATGTAGAGATAAAGCGCAGCGATATTGCTGATCAATTTGACTGTGTCCCTTCACAGATCAACTATGTTATTAATACACGATTTACTCAAGAGCATGGTTATCTGGTTGAAAGTAAACGAGGGGGCGGCGGTTATATCCGTATTTTAAAAACTCAATTGACCTCGGATGCAGATGAAGTTGCTTCAATGTTAGAATTAATTGGCAATCAAATTTCATATCGAAATGGTGTGAATATTATTGAAACGTTGATTGAAAGAGAAATAATCACACAAAGGGAAGGAAGACTTATTTTATCAGTGATTGAAAAATCTGTCCTTCATGCGATTTCAAATCAAGATCAAGTGGCTCGAGCCATGTTGTTAAAAACTTTTCTCCATCAATTACGCTATGAATTAACTAGTTAGCTCTCAGTCGAGGATTATTAAATAGAGGTGAAATAAATGTTTGAAGAATTATTTACAGAAAGTGCACGCCAGGCTATGATGTTTGCAGCCGAGCATGCCTATGTTTTCCACCATCAAGCAGTTGGTACGGAACATATTTTGTTAGGATTAGCTCGTGAAGAAAATGGAATTGCCGGTAAAGTCTTAAGAGATTATGGGGCAGAATATGCTGTGCTTGTAGATGAATTAGAAATGATTCATGGAAAAAGCTTAAAAGCAGGTAGACGTGGTGAAGTGGTCATTCCTTATTCCCCACGCGCCAAAAAAGTAATAATGAATGCCTCTAGTGATGCTAAACGTCTTGGCGCTCCAAAAGTAGGGACAGAGCATTTACTTTTAGGCTTACTGAAAGAAGAAATACTCGCTACGGTATTATTGAAAAATATAGGAATTAATCTGGCAGAATTACGTAAAGGAATATTCGAGGAAATTGGAATTAATCAGCAGAAGCGTTCAGATAGTCAAAGTAAAAGAGGGCGACGTCAACAAAACACGAATACTCAATCTAATACTGCTACTTTGGATGGAGTTTCAAGAGATCTAACACAATTGGCACGCGAAGGTAAATTAGATCCGGTTATCGGTCGCGAAAAAGAAATTCGTCGTATGATTCAAATTATTTCTCGCAGAACGAAAAACAACCCTGTTCTTGTAGGAGAACCGGGCGTTGGAAAAACAGCGATTGCTGAAGGGTTGGCTCAAGCAATGGTGACAGGGAAAGTACCAAGTGAAATTGCTGAGAAACGTCTAATGATGTTAGATACAGCTGCTTTAGTTGCTGGGACTAAATATCGAGGCGAATTTGAAGAACGAATGAAGAAGATAATCGAAGAAATATCTCAAGATGGTAAAGTAATTCTTTTTATAGATGAACTCCACACACTTATTGGAGCTGGAGGAGCCGAAGGAGCAATTGATGCTGCCAACATTCTTAAACCGGCTTTAGCAAGGGGAGAAATTCAAACAGTGGGAGCTACAACCTTCGATGAATATCAAAAGCATATTGAAAAAGACTCTGCCTTAGAACGTCGTTTTTCTAAAATTGTGATTGAAGAGCCTTCTCAAGCTGAGTCTATTCAAATTATAACTGGACTAAGGTCTAAATATGAACAGCATCATCATGTGGAGATAAGTGATGAAGCGATTGAAGCGGCAGTCAAATTGTCCTCACGCTATATGAATGAGCGTAAGTTACCTGATAAGGCGGTTGATTTAATCGATGAAGCATCGGCTAAAGTAAGAATCGAAGAAGGCAAGCAAACTGATAATTTAGCAGAGCTAGAATTGCAACAAAAAAACCTAGCGAATCGTAAAGAACAAGCCATTCTCGACCGCAATTTTGAATTAGCTGCCGATATTCGAAAAGAAGAGCAAGATTTAGAAAAAGTTATTGAGAAGGCTAACAAAAAAGCCAAGAAAAAAAATGAACAAAAAGAATTAAGTTATCCAAAAGTAACCGCTGAACATGTAGCTGAAGTAACAGCACTGGCAACAGGTGTGCCAATCTATCAAATGGATGTAGCGGAAGCTAAACGTTTAGTTCATTTAGAAGCTGAGTTGCATGAACGCGTAATAGGACAAGATTCAGCCGTTTCTTCAGTAGCGCGTGCTATTCGGCGTGCTCGTTCAGGCTTGAAGAGTCCACAAAGACCAATTGGCTCCTTCTTATTCTTAGGACCGACTGGTGTTGGAAAAACAGAATTAGCCAAAACCTTAGCTAACTCCATGTTTGGTTCACAAGATAATATGATTCGTGTTGATATGTCTGAGTATATGGAAAAACACGCCGTTTCTCGTTTAGTCGGTTCTCCTCCAGGATATGTCGGTTATGACGAGTCTGGACAATTAACTGAAAAAGTTCGCCAAAAACCATATTCAGTGATTCTACTAGATGAAATTGAGAAGGCGCATCCAGATGTCTTTAATATCTTATTACAGGTTTTTGATGACGGTCATTTAACAGATGGTAAGGGTCGTCGGGTCGACTTTAGAAATACAATTATTATCATGACATCTAATATCGGTGCTACTGCTCTTCGCGACGAGAAGTCAGTTGGCTTCAGTGCGGTTAGCTTTGCTGATGACTTTAAAGCGATGGAAAAGCGTATCTTAGAAGAGTTAAAACGTGCTTTCCGTCCAGAATTTTTAAACCGTATCGACGAAACGATTGTCTTTCACTCATTGGATAAAGAACATATTAAAGAAATTGTTAAACTTCAAACCAATGAGATTGTTAAACGATTAGATGAATTAGAAATTAATGCGCGTATAACTGATACAGCAATCGATATTATAGCGGAAGCAGGATTTGATCCAGAATATGGAGCGCGTCCAATCCGCCGAGCTATTCAAAAACAAATTGAAGATGAATTAAGTGAGATGCTCTTGAATGGAGATATTGCTTTAGGAGATAAAATAACAATTGGTGGTCGCTCAGGATCCATTCGGATTAACAACCGATCAAAATAGCTGGAAAAATCGATGATCTTATCTAGAATAGTAGCCGAGTAAGCCTAGCTTATTCAGCTACTATTTTTTGATTATAATAATTGATAGTCTATCAAAAGCTGAAAGCATTTTACTATCTATTTTATACGTTTAGTGATAAGGTTTATATGAAGTAAAAAGAAATTAATAAAGAGGTGGAATATATTATGTTGAATAAAAAGAACAGATTGACCAATATCATCGCTGGTACAGCAATTGTTGCAGCCGTTACAGGCGTTATTCTTTATGCATATTTAGATGATGATGCTAATGAACGTGTAAGAGGCATGATTAACCGTGAGAAAGTCAAAGCTTATGTTAAGCATCAATTAAAAGGCTCCGATCATTTAGTGAATATCGTAAATGACCTTTCTGATGAAGAAGTAAATACTTTAGTAGGTATTGCTAATAAGACTAAGGCCACTCAGTCTCAAATGAGTGAAGGTTTTATTCAGATTATTAACCGTGCTAAAGAACTAGCTGATGATGCTGGTGAAAAAATGCATAATCTGTTTTAATAATTACAGATATATAGTCAAAAGCAACCTATAGATGGAGGTTGCTTTTTAATTTGAAATACTTTTATTTAAATAGGAGTCAGTGAATGGAGAATTTATTATTTAAAGAGTTGGATTCAAATCAACAGGTCCAGCATAAAAAATGGATGCTTGAAGCAATTAAGGAAGCAAAAAAAGCTGAAGCAATTGGTGAGGTGCCGATTGGAGCTGTCGTTGTATACAATGATGAAATAATTGGAAGAGGCTTTAATGTTAGAGAAAGTCAGCACCAAGCTACAGGTCACGCTGAAATATTAGCGATAAATCAAGCTAATGAAAGGCTACAAGCATGGCGGCTTCAAGGGGCTAAATTGTATGTAACTTTAGAACCTTGTCCAATGTGTGCTGGAGCATCTGTGTTAGCGAGACTTGAACAAGTAATTTTTGCTACCAGAGATCCTAAAGGGGGTTGCAGTGGCAGCTTAATGAATTTATTACAAGAGGAACGCTTTAATCATCAAGTGGAAGTTATTGAGGGGGTTTTAAAAGAAGAATGTAGCCAGATGATGTCTAATTTCTTTAGACAACTGCGACAGAAGAAAAAAGCAAAGAAGAAAGACAAGGCGAAATAGGAGGATATCCACAGAAAAGTTGTGCAAAAGACGACTTATGCACAACTTTATACACAGGCAAGAGATGAACCTTAGCTCTAAAACATGAATTTTACAAAAGGAGCCATTCATGCTATACTATAAAAAGGCAATGATGGATTCACGAACCGAGTCAGGACCGGAAGGTAGCAGCTATAAGTGATGAAGTCATGTGCCTATTTTATTTTGTCTAATTTCCTTATTAGATAGGCTTTTACAGTATTTTTCAAACTTAAAGGGTAGCAAAAAGATAACTTCTTATATTCTTGAATATTTTTATGAGGTCATCAAAAGCTATCATAACAACACATAATCTAAGCGCTGTCACATTGTTGTAAATGTGTGAAAGTGACTCATGCGACTTTTTGTCTTGATCGTCTATTTTATAAGCTTCTGAGGGGATCTATATCTAAAAGAGAGTACTCCTAGAAGATTATATAATTGAGATTACATACCATGGTGAGTGTTTTTTTACTTTTAAGAGACAAGCTAATAATATAGTTAATGTTGATTAAAAAATAGATTATTATATAGTTTAAACTTGTTGAAAAGGTTGATGATATTAAGTATACATAAATTAATACTTATTAATTTGCTAATCAATATAAAGATATATCGAATGTTTGTAGGGGTATTTTGCATAAGAAACTAAGCGACATACCTACAAGGGTGCATGGGGGGAAATTACCTTTAGTATATTTAGTATTATAGGCGCCTTGAAAATCGTTTTTGATTTAATGTAATTTTCCACCTTATAAAGGTGTTTTTTTATTTTCTGAAAAAAATTGCATGTAAATTTACAAAATATTTACAATGAATTTACTTAAAGTTAATACTAGCATGCTATATTTTTGTCAACGGTCACTTTAAAAGGATCGATAACAAAGGAGGAAGCACCATGAAAAAAGTAATTAAGAAATTGATGGTGGGATTACTATCAGCTTCAATGTCAGTAGCGAGTGTATTACCTTTAAGTCAAACTGTTCAAGCTGCAGAGCCAGTTAAATTATCATTCTGGCATGGAATGGGTGGCTCTGTTGGAGAAGCTTTACAAAAACTAGTAGATCAATATAATGAATCTCAAGATGCGGTGGAAGTTGATGCACAGTATCAAGGGTCTTATGACGAAACATTAACCAAATTACGTTCTTCTGCTTCAGGATCAGAAGTGGGTGCAGATGTGGTTCAAGTATTTGAAGTTGGAACAACCTTTATGATTGATTCAGGTTTAACGGTTCCAATTCAAGATTATGTAGATAAGACAGATTTTGATTTAGATTTATTGGAGCCTAATTTATTGGCTTATTTCACTATTGAGGATCGATTACACTCGATGCCTTTTAATAATTCGACCCCTTTAATGTACTATAATAAAGATATTTTTGATAAAGCTGGCGTAGAAGTTCCAACAACCTTAGAAGACTTAATTGAAATTGGACCCAAATTACAAGAAGCTGGTGCCGCTATGCCAGCATCTATCGGAATCTATGGTTGGTGGATTGATCAATGGTTTAACAAAATGGAAAAAGAAATCTTTGACCATGCTAACGGACGCGATGGAGCACCTGAATCAGTGGCCTTTATTGAAAATGGAGGTATGGAAAAGATTTTAACCATGTGGAAAAAAGGTGTGGATGCAGGTGTTATGCCTAACGTAGG
This sequence comes from Facklamia sp. P13064, assembly GCF_050409425.1. Taxonomy (NCBI): domain Bacteria; kingdom Bacillati; phylum Bacillota; class Bacilli; order Lactobacillales; family Aerococcaceae; genus Facklamia; species Facklamia sp. P13064. Next base: position 91,652 of record NZ_JBNUPM010000007.1, read on the forward strand.
TCGTGAGGGTGGACATCCAGAATTTATTGCAGGGCAATCAGCTATTACTTTTGGTTCCACTGCAAGTTTACGTCAATTGTTAACTGAAGTAGATGGGCGTTTTGAAATTGGTACGGCTTATTATCCTGGTATCGACTCAGAAGATAAGGGTGGCGTATCCATTGGAGGCGCTTCTCTTTGGATGATTGAATCAGATGATGAGGCTAAAAAAGATGCAGCTTGGGACTTTATTCAATTCTTAGTATCTCCTGCCTCACAAGCACAATGGAATGTTGATACAGGATATTTCCCAGTTAACCTAGCGGCCCACGAGGAGCAAAACTTTAAAGACAATTTAGAAGCATTCCCGCAATTCCAAACAGCGATTGATCAGCTGCATGATTCGACCGCAGATGATCAAGGGGCTTTAGCAGGTGTTGCTCAAGAAGCACGTCAAGTTTTTGAAAATGAACTTGAAAAAGTTATTAATGGTGAAACAGATCCTAAATCAGCTGCACAAGCTATGGCAGATCAAATCAATAAAGCGATTGAAAACTACAATCAAGCCAACCAATAATTTAATGAATTAAATGTATAGATAATCGAGGGAGCTTCATTATTGGTGTTCTCTCGATTTTTTATGTGGAAGGTTTTTGATGGGAAGAGGTGGAAAGATGGAAGAAATTGTAATCATCGAGCCAAAGAGAAGTACTTGGGAAAAAGTAAAAGGATATGGCTATTTACTCCCAGCGATGACAATCTTATCTATATTTATGTTCTGGCCATTTTTTCAGACCATTTATCGGAGTTTATTTTTGACCAATAATTTAGGACAAAATGCAGAATATCTTGGTTTGGGGAATTATACAGAACTTTTTGCAAGTGAAAGCTTTTGGAACAGTGTTTTAGTATCTTTTAAATTTGTTGTTATAGTTGTTTTTGTAGGCGTTGTATTAGGCTTTATTACAGCACTTTTATGTCAAAAAACATTCCCAGGAATTAAAATTTTTTCAACTTCATACGCTATGCCAATGGCAATTGCGTCTGCTGGAATGGCCATGATTTTTCAAGTGATGTTAAATCCAACGGTTGGGATTGTGAACCGGATTTTGGGAACTTATATTAATTATCTCTCTCAACCAAGCAGTGCCTTATTAGTTGTGGGTATTTTGACCGGCTGGTTGAATTCAGGGATGAATTTTTTGTATTTCTCATCTGGCTTAGCCAGCATTGACGATTCTCTTTATGAATCAGCTTCGATTGATGGGGCAAACGGGATTAAGAAATTTATTTATATAACCATTCCATCATTGAAGCCAACCCTTTTTTTCGTGGTTGTAACCAACGTTATTAACGCTTTCCAAGGGTTTGGACAGATAAATATTTTAACCAAGGGTGGTCCAGGTCAAGCAACGAATGTGATTGTTTATGATATTTATCGAAATGCCTTTATGAATTATCGCTATGGCTATGCTTCAGCCGAGTCAGTTGTTTTATTTTTAATCGTTATGATCTTGACCATTATCATGTTTAAAATCCGTGGAAAGGAGAGTGCATAATGGCAGAACTTATTAAAGAAAATAAGGACAATAAAATTAAAAAAAGACGCGAATCAATCACTGTATGGAGTATTGTACGATTGCTTTTAAATATAGTTATGTTACTGATTGTTCTTTCGCCTTTATTGTACGGGCTAATGATGTCCGTTAAACCTTCTGGAGAGTTATACGATCCAGAAAGTGTTTGGTTTCCTAAAAATCCTACATTAACTAACTTTCTTGATGTTTTTAAAATAGCACCGATAGGAATTTATATAAGAAATTCAATGATTGTTGCAGTAGCCATCACTCTTAGTCAGTTAATAACTTCTGTCTTAGCTGCTTTCGCCTTTCGCTTTTTGAACTTCAAAGGTAAAGGGCTGTTATATGCATTGATCCTATCGACAATGATGATTCCAGGCGAAGCCGTTATTATTTCGCAATTCTTAATGATTTCATCTTGGGGTTGGAATGATTCCCTCTACGTGTTAATCATACCCTTTATTATTTCAGCCTTTAATATCTTCTTATGCGTTCAAGCCTTGCAGAGCTTTCCTTATGAAGTGTATGAAGCTGCTAAGGTAGATGGTTGTACAGATTTCAGATTTGTTTTAACCATTTTGATGCCTTTGATTAAACCAACCTTAGGAGCTATGTCTGTTCAATCATTCTTATCGGGATGGAATATGTATATGTGGCCTTTACTAGTGACAAATAATGATCAGAATCGTACCGTTCAGATAGGTATTAGCATGCTGAATTCGGTGGATTCACAGTCACTGGTTTTAATGGTAGCAGGGGTTATGATCTGTATGGTTCCAAGTCTGCTTATTTTTATTGTTGGATCAAGGAATATGGTAAAGGGACTTACGGCCGGAGCAGTGAAAGGATAAGGAGAGAATATTTATGGCGAAATTAAGTTTAAGAAAAGTTGCTAAAATCTATGATGATGGCTTTAAAGCAGTCAAAAATATTGATTTGGAAATTGAAGATAAAGAGTTCATCGTATTAGTAGGTCCTTCTGGCTGTGGCAAGTCAACAACTTTACGTATGATTGCTGGTTTAGAGAGTATTTCAGAAGGAGAACTCTGGATTGGTGATTTAAGGGTTAATAACTTACAGCCAAAAGATCGTGACATTGCCATGGTTTTCCAATCTTACGCGCTTTATCCACATATGAATGTTCGTGATAATATGGGATTTTCAATGAAGATGAATGGAATCAGTAAAAAGGATCGTCAATTACGCGTAGAGCAAGTTGCTAAAGCGCTTCAGTTAACGGAACTACTTGACAAGAAACCAGGCGCTTTATCAGGGGGACAACGTCAAAGAGTGGCTTTAGGTCGAGCTATGGTGCGAAATCCTAAGGTTTTTCTATTAGATGAGCCTCTATCCAACTTAGACGCTAAATTACGGGTATCGATGCGGTCTGAAATTACCCAGTTGCATCGTGAATTAGGAACGACCTTTGTTTATGTTACCCATGACCAAACAGAAGCCATGACAATGGGAACGCGAATAGCTGTGATGAATGCTGGAAGTATCGAACAATATGACACACCGGCCAATTTGTATTATAATCCATGTAATAAGTTTGTTGCTGAATTTATTGGGTCACCCATGATTAATATGTTCAATGGTAGATTAGTCATTAAAGATGGGAAAGTAAACCTTAAAATTGCTGATCAATCGTTTGAGCTCGCTGAAGAAGTTAAAGATCAGTTGCTTGTTGAAGTAGAAGACCAGGAAGTTTATATTGGCATTCGCCCGGAGGACATGCACCATAAGGCCGAGGGTTTAAACACCTCAGGTTTGAATGTTATCGCTAAAAATGTTGAGCAAGTAGGCTCTGACACTTTTGTTTATTTTGATCAACCTACTTCTAGTCGGGAGTTGGTGGCTCGTTTTTCACCGGCACGTCCTGTTAAAATTGGCGAAGAAGTTCAAGTTCAGTTGGACTTGAATAAAATCATGTTGTTTGATCAGAAAACAGAAGCGTCGATACTCAATCGAATAGTGGGAGAGGATTTTGATAAATAATGGTAAAAATTATTGCACATCGCGGTTATTCTGGAATATATCCTGAAAACACCATGTTAGCTTTCAAAGAAGCGGCAAAATTTCCGATTGAAGGCATTGAGTTAGATGTCCATTTAACTAAAGACCAAGAGGTAGTCATCATTCATGATGAAGCGATTGATCGCACTTCAACAGGTAGTGGCTATGTAAAAGATATGACCTTAATTGAATTACGTCAGTATAACTATTATGCTAACTTCAAAGAAACACAAGTTAAGTCCGCAAGAGACATTCAAATTCCGACTTTGCGCGAATTTTTTGAATGGATGCAGCCTCTAGATATTAAAGTTAATATCGAGTTGAAAACTAACATTTTTCGCTATGAGGGTCTTAATGCTAAAGTTTTAGAATTAATCAGGGAATTTAAATTAGAAGATCGTGTTTTGATTTCATCTTTTAATCACCACAGTGTGCGTGATTTTATGCGCCTAGCAGGGGATAGTAAAATTGAATACGGCTTTTTAACGGCGTCGGGTCAATTAAACCCTGGTAAATATTGTAAGGAACATGGTGTCGGTCATTATCATCCTGCTTTTGTGACTTTGGACTTAGAAGATATTGAAGAATGTCATCGTCAGGGAGTCGAAATTAACACTTACACAGTCAATGAAGCTGATCATATCCAGATGATGATTGATGCGGGTGTGGATCGCATTATAACCAACTATGTTGAGAGAGCTTTAGAATTAATTTAAGTTCTAGCAAAAAAAATCCTTCTGGATATTCAGAAGGATTCTTCAAATTGAAGACAAACCGTTCTTTGACTAGCCCTTAAAGAACAGTTTGTCTTAGTTTACATTAAAAGTTCGCTATATAATATAAAAAGTGAAACTTCTCATCTCCAGTATATTTGTCAATTTTTTCTAGTTCATACACGTAAAAGTAAGGCCAGCTTTAAATTCCATCAAGGGCCGTTCAATTAAATGTGTATCGAAAACCATGTTGTTTTTTAGTAGTGCCGAATAATCTTTCAACGGACTCATTTCATTCTCTATAAAGAGCACGCGCACTTTCTGAATACCTGATATTCTTACACCTTTCAAGAGCTTCTTGCCACATATGTCAAGTAATAACTGATTCATTTTGATATTTCTTCTAATCTTGACTAGAAGTCTTGTAGTCAAGATATCCTTTTCGATAGGTAATCGTATAATGATAGGCCACATTGTTTTTGTCTAAATAACAGTCATAGTATTCATCATATACAATATCTCTATTCTCGGGTTTAAGTCTTGGCAGTGCAAAGGGGGAACATTGGTGTGATTGCTTGCTTTTAAAGAATTTGAGCGATGGTGGGCGTTTTATATCTCTATCCGCAATTAAAACTTCAAGTTAAAAGGAATAATCTTATTAAATATTGAACAGAAAAATTGTGTGTGGTGGGTATTTCCTGAGTGTAAACTATAACCTAAAACCCACCCATTGCAATCAAAAACCATTTGAATATTATAGCCAAAGACTTCTTTATAGTCCCCTGTATGAAACAACCCTGTATCCGTATCATTGAGACTACTTTTTGTGTTTTTTAGTAGCTTTCTACATGAATCGTTCGATTTTTTTAACAGCTTCCTTCATTTCATCTGCCAATCATATGGTTGGCACCAGCATTTCTTCGTTCGTATACTTTGGCGATTTGCACAAGGTTTGACGTGTGTAACATCTATAAACTAGATTTGTTGTCGATTAGTCCTGCCTCCAAACACAGTACGAGTATTTGGCTAAAGATCTTTTGACGATACTTGTCCTTTCAAAACGCTGCTTGTAATTCTTTCCTAAAGTTCAAAAATGTGTCACTATTCAGTGAGAGATAGACCTAAGAACGAGCGATAGGCAACATTTATTTGAATTTCTTGAATGGTTTGCCGCATACTTGGAGTATAAAAGAGGTGTTGAAGAATGGAGGTTTTGATAAGCGTAATCGGGTCAATACTTGGGCGTGCATTATCCAAACAATAGTAATCATCAACTAAAGAATATATGAACGAAAAATCAATATGGCTATCAATTTTTCTCAGAAAATAATTCTCAGGAACGAGAATGTTTAGTGAGTGAAAGAACACCTGATTACGTGCTTCAAATGTTTTACTATCTGCCATTGACTGAAATTATTGAAACCATCTGTTTTCTTTTCATTATAACTATCATTTGAAAATTATAGAAATAATGGCGATAGTTAGAGTGCTCAATAAGGTAAATATAGGTTAATATACAAATTTCAGAAACTTGCTCATTTGGAATGATATACTTTTTAGACCAAAAACTATGGATACTTTCTCAATTTAAAAATTCTAAAAGTATTTTCTTATTGAATTAAGTTGAATTGAACTTAGTTTAACAATTCAAGCAAAAATTGAAAGAATAAATTTTTGTGAAAACGGTTAACATTTATGTTTAAAAGTGTATAATATTATTAACCTTAAAAAGAAGGGACATAGCGTAAAATTTCTTGTGTAAGCTCCGAAACTCCCTAGAAAAAGAAACCTCACTTATGTAAGATTGTAATCACCACAAAACAATCACAAATAGGAGGTCCC
>NZ_JBNUPM010000008.1:0-89782 GCF_050409425.1 Facklamia sp. P13064
CATAAGCATGCCCATTTAGAAGCACCTTGTGTAACATATGTTTGACAACTCTAGAATACCACAAGTCCTCCTAAACGATTTTCCCTTCCAATTTCTTTGAAAGTAAGTTACACTGATGTATATCATTAGACAGAGTAAAAGATAGAACGTCAAGTGTTGTTGGATGGGATGTGGCCAACAAACGAAAAGAATTTATTCTTGCGATACTATCTTTGCATTCGCTGCATTAATATTATTTGTAGCGCTCTCTTGTCAAAAAAAGGAGCGTATTTTTTATGCAAAAACCTGATTCCCGTCGTATTATTTCATATGGTAATAAAGGAAAACTAACCACCCTACAATTAACTACCATGGCTTTATTATTAGCGTTTCGTATTATGTTAGCTTATATACCAGCGTTTAGAGTAGGTGAAATTGCCCAAATTGGAGTTGGCTTTATTGGTACTGCTATTTCCAGCGCTATAATTGGTCCATGGTGGGCTATCGTTATATCGGTAGCTAATGACATTATCACTGCTCTTCTAAATGGCTATAGCTTCTTCTTCGGTTATACCTTTAGTGCCGGTTTAGCTGGTTTCATTTATGGTTGGTTTTTGTGGCGTAAAGAACGTAATTGGAAAAATATTCTTATAGCAGTTGTTTTAGTAACCTTTATTGTAAACTTAGGATTTGGATCTCTATGGATTAAAATGATGCAAGGTAAAGCTTGGGCAGCATTCATGCCAATTCGTATCGCTAAAAACGCTGTCTCTCTTCCATTGAACACAATTATTTTAGTGATTATCCTAAAATTGCCTGTAATTGATCGTTTAATCAAAAAATTCCAATTTTAAACTTTATGGTAGCTCTTTTAGGTAGGTAACGCACTACTTACTATTTATGAATTATCTTATAAAATTAATAAAAAGGGCAGAAGTTTAAGCTTCTGCCCTTTTTATTAACGAAAATTTACTGTACTAAATATTATAAACTTCACTCAAAAAATCAAAAAATACTAGTAAACTTATTTAACAATCAGATTAAAAATTGTAAAAACTTGTGACATTTACTATATTTACGTATAATATGAAGATATGAAAATAAATGTAGCTTGCAACTACAGGAGGTATACTATGAAGAAAAATTATCGTGTATTGTTATATTACAAATATCAAAGAATTGAAGACCCTGAGTTATTTGCCAAAGAACACTTAGAGTTTTGCCGTCGTATCGGTTTAAAGGGGCGCGTATTAGTCGGTGAAGAAGGAATAAACGGAACCGTTTCAGGCACCCTAGATCAAACACAAAAGTATATGGACTATGTTCATTCACTAGAAGGTTTTGAAGATTTATGGTTTAAACAAGATCTTGCTGATGATTATGCGCATAAAAAGATGTCTGTGAGAACGCGTGAAGAAATTGTAGCTTTAAACTTAGATGATGATATTGATCCACATGAAATTACAGGACAATATCTATCCCCTAAAGAATTTAAAGATGCTCTACTTGACAAGGATACAGTTGTTCTTGACACTCGTAATGACTATGAGTATGATTTAGGTCATTTTAAGGGTGCGATCCGTCCTGAAATTCGTAATTTCCGTGAACTTCCTGACTGGGTGAAAGAAAACAAAGAAAAATTTATGGACAAACGCGTTGTTGTCTATTGCACAGGTGGTATCCGCTGCGAGAAATTCTCAGGTTGGTTACTTAAAGAAGGTTTTAAAGATGTTGGGCAATTACATGGTGGTATTGATACTTATGGAAAAGACCCTGAAACTAAAGGTGAGCTTTGGGAAGGTAAGATGTATGTTTTCGATGAACGCATTGCTGTCCCAGTTAATCAAGTAAATCCTACAGTAGTCGGAAAAGATTATTTTGATGGAACACCATGTGAAAGATACGTAAATTGTGCAAACCCAGAATGTAATGAACAAATATTAACTTCTAAAGCAAATGAAGATAAGTATTTACGTGGATGTAGTGAGGCCTGTCGTCGTCATCCTCGAAACCGCTATGTCGCTGAACATAACTTTTCCACAGAAGAATGGGAAGAAAGATTAAATGCAATTGGAGAAAGCTTAAGTAAAACACATTCTGCATAATTTAAGCCGATAAAGGGGATAATGAAATGACTAATAAAGAAAGCAAGAATCATCTGCCACCTTTGGAGGGTCATCATTTAAAAGATAGTAAGCCAAATCTCAATCAAAGGCGGCAAAGATTAATCAACCAGAAATCTTCTAACTATGTTAATAGCGAAGAAGCTCGAGCAAGAAGATTGAAAAGAATTAGTGAACTTGAAAATAAGAGCTTTAATAATTTTGATAAGGCTATTCCTCAGTCAAATGAGGATAGAAGACAGTTTTCTTCTAATCATTATCAATCGCTTAAAGTCAAAAAAGAAACTCCTATAGGTGAGTCAGTAAGCAATTTACACAATAAATCGATTAAAAAAGATCGCTCAGAGAAGAAAGTTATTAAAAAAACTGAAACTGACACTGATTTAAAGCTAGAAAATAAGACTATTAATCATACTAGCAGTAATAATTCTAGTAAGTTCAGTCGAGACGCTATAGAATCAAACAGACCTCAACAGAAGTCAAATCAAAAAACTGAAAGTGAAAGTGACAACCACTCAACGGATAAAAATCTTTTTCAGACTTACCTTGATAAAAGAAGAAAAAGAAAAAAAGAAGTGCGTAGTCAACTATCTTTGGAAGGGCTTGACCGGTTTTCAAAAATTTCCTTAGTCCTTTCGATTATCTTTAATGTATTTAGACGTCTATTCATCTACTTTGTAGTTGTGGGTCTTCTTTTTGGCTTTCTCTTATCAGGTGTTGGATTAGGCTACTTCACTTCATTAGTATCTGATACGACTCCACCAAGTAAACAAGAGATGGCTGAAGCTATTAATCAAGTCGAACAACAATCTAGTTTATATTATGACTCTGGCGACCTTATTGCTGATATAAGATCGGACGTCGTTAGATCTGTTACTAATTTAGAAGATATTTCACCCTATATTAAAGAAGGTTTAATTTCCATTGAAGATCAAGCTTTTTATGAGCATTACGGTGTTAACCCTAAATCAACACTTAGAGCAGTGCTTCAAACGCTTATTACCGGGTCTGGTACTGGAGGATCAACATTAACTCAGCAATTAGTTAAGCAGCAGTTATTAACAAATGATGTTACTTTCTTTAGAAAGGCTAACGAAATTCTCTTGGCCTTAAGAGTTGAAAAATATTTTACCAAAGACGAAATATTAAACGCTTATCTCAATGTTTCTCCTTTTGGCCGTAATAATGAAGGAGATAATATTGCGGGAATTCGTGAAGCTTCTGAAGGCATTTTTGGCAAAGAACCAAATGAAGTTAATTTAGCTCAAGCTGCCTTTTTAGTTGGTTTGCCTCAAGATCCTTATAGCTATACTCCTTATAACTATAACAGTTCACTTAGAGAGGATTTCAATCCTGGTATCAATCGAATGAAAGCTGTGCTATTCAGTATGTATCGTAACAAGGCTATTACTAAAGAAGAATACGAAACTGCGATTGATTATGATATTAGTAAAGATTTTATTAAACCTGAAAATCGTCCAATCGAACGCCAATCCTACCTGTATCAAACCGTCATGAATGAAGCCATTAAGAAATTAATGGAAATTAATGTCAATGACGATGGAAATCAGATGAGCGATGTTTTACAAGACATTGAATGGTATAATCAATATTATTCTGAAGCAGAAAACCAGCTGCGTACCGGGGGCTACAAAGTATATTCAACTATTGATAAAGAAATTTATGATCAATTACAAGAAACTGCTAAAGAAAACGTAGACTCATTAGGAGTAAGCTATGATGGGGTTTATACAGATCCTAGTACCGGTGAAGAAATCTATTATGTTGAAAATATTCAAACTGGTGTTGTGGTGATTGAAAACACTAGTGGAAAAGTACTGGGCTTTGTGGCTGGGACCGATTATGATAATAATCAAATTGACCATGCCTTTGCCACTCGCCGCTCTCCTGGTTCAACCATCAAACCACTTGCAGTCTATGCACCAGCAATTGAGAATAATCTTATTGCTCCTGCCACAATTGTACCCGATACACCATTTGTAGAAACTTATCCCGATGGAACTGAGTGGAAACCGACCAACTACGGCGAATCAATTTCTAATAAGTTTATCTCTGTCAGAGAATCATTAGCTAAGTCACTGAATTTACCAACTATTCGAATTTATCAAGGGCTTATACAGCAAAACGTACCAGTCTATGATTATCTTGAACTCATGGGCTTTAAAGATGGCTTTGCATATGATCAAGAAGAAACATACAACCTAGCCTTTTCCATTGGTGGAGTGAATACCGGACCGACTGTTTTTGAACAAACATCTGCTTTTTCAACTTTTGCCAATAATGGTTATTATATTCAAGGGCATATTATCAGTAAGATTGTCGATTCATTTGGAAATACTGTATTTGAACAAGAAGTAGAGCCACAAAAAGTATTTAGTGAGGATACAAACTACTTAATGGTAGATATTTTAAGGGATACAACCGAATTCGGTTCAGGACAATATGCCAAAGCTAATCTGCAAGTTCCAGGAGACTGGATTGCCAAATCCGGAACTAGTGAGAATGCTAAAGATCTATGGTTTATTGCCTCTACTCCTTCTGTTACCATTGGTACATGGGCTGGCTATGATTCACAATATTATGAATACTTTGTTAACCCAGATGATGGACTTGGCAATGAATCGGTTCGTTCACAAATATACTGGGCTAATATCGCCAACGCCTTATTCAGAGTTCGACCTGATATTTTTGGATCTAATGAAGTCTTTGCACAACCCGCTTCTGTTGTTAGCCAAAATATTGTAGCAATGACAGGAACTTTACCTGGAAACATTACCTATAATAACCGAATTGCTAGTCTAAATGGCCCTATTAAACAAGATTTGTTTAAAAATTCAAATCCTGCTGCTCCACTCTCTTATAACTTCATGTTTAACGCTAGTGATCAAGATACTGCACGTTTTTGGAATGCTTATATGGAATCTATTGAGGAAAAGACAACATCAACGACCTCTGCTGAAGAAACAACGGATGAGGATGATGAGTCTCGTTCTGAAAGCACAGATGAAAATGGTAATCTAATACCGGCGCAACCAGAAAATAGCGAGACTGTTACTGAAGAAGTATATTATGAATAATTTTGCAAAATAAAGGCTCTATAATAAAAAGCTATGAGTTAAAATCTCATAGCTTTTTAATGTTTTTATTCACTCAGTGTTGAACCACGGTGTACTAATTTATGGGGAAGAATGATTTGACGCTGCTCGATACCCTCATCATTCATAATTTTCGTTAGCAAGCGCATTGCTACCGCTCCAACATCATATAAAGGATATTGTAAAGATGATAGTTGAGGACGCGAATATTTTGTAAGGACTGAGTTTTTACTAGTAAGTACTTGAAAGTCTTCAGGTACTTTAATATTTCGATCAGTTAGGGCATTTAAAATGGCTACTGCTAAGAAATCTTTAGTAGCGATAACTCCGGTAGCTTTAGCAGCTAATAATTGATCTACAATTATATCTCCTTCATCATCAGTAAAGTCACTTTGGATAATCAAATCTTCATCTACCGCTATATTATGCTTAGCCAATGCTGATTTATAACCAGGAATCCGATGCACTCGATTGACATAATACTTTTCTGAATCGGTGATAATAGCTGGTCTGTTACCCTTTTGAAGTAAGAAATCTGTCATTTCTTCTATTGCTAATCGAATATCAATTGATACTGTATAGAGATCAGGATCTTCACTAATCATACCCGCAATAACTACAGGTGTTCTTGAAGTTTTAATTAATGACTTAAGTTCTTCGCCGACATTATAACCCATATAGATAATACCATCTACTTGTTTAGCTAATAAATTATTAAAAACATTAATTTCTTTGTCGACACTTTCGTCGGCATTTGCTAAAATAATGTCATATTTGTACATAGCTGCTATATCATCAATTCCGCGTGCCAATGCCGAAAAGAAGATATTAGTAATGTTAGGAATAATAACGCCTACTGTGGTTGTTTTTTTACTGGCTAGTCCTCTTGCTACAGCATTAGGTCTATAATCTAAACGTTCTATAACTTCTGAGACTTTTTTTCTAGTACTTGGCTTTACATTTGGATTACCATTTACAACTCGAGATACGGTGGCCATTGATACGCCAGCTTCACGAGCTACATCATATATTGTAATTGTTTGCTTTTCCATGCCTACCCTTCTTTCAAATTTTTAATTTACTCTTTGTAATTTAACATAAGCAGACAGATAGTGCAAGCGTTTTCTAGCTTTATTCTCAAGTTTTCACAGTTTTTTCATAAATAATGAACTCGCTCATTAGAGGGTGTTTGCTGTCTTCTCCAAACCAAAAGATAGGTTAACACTGATTTCATTTGTAGAGCAGTTTACCCTTCAACTTTTTGGATGGTCGGTGACACCAAATATGGCAGTGAGGAAAATTTAACTTAATTAACCTACCATGGGAATAAGCACCTTATCAGATATAATCTATTCGAGAAAGAAGAAACGAAGAAACATCATCGGAGCTTTTAATTTATGGGAATCGCCGAATCGAGCGCAATGACAGACCATCATACTGCTTAAAGGAAGTAGTTATTATTAATAGCATTCAAGATTTTTAAAATACGCAATGATTATGAAAGTACGAGCGATGTTTACCGACCGAAGGAGACAGACACGGCACCTCAAAAAGCAATCTACTACAAACCGTCTTATGAATCACTCAAGTTTAACGAACGAGCCAAGCTCTTATCTGACGAAGGAAAGACACTCTACAGTCAACGAAGAATTGCTGTAGAGTCTGTATTCGATCATGTAAAGACAAATTTAAGCTCCTTCTTCGCCTTAGAGATAAGGTGAAGACTATTGTAAGACTGGTATTAATGGCCAATAATCAAGCAAATATGCAAAGCAGCGAGCTTAGAACGAAAAACACCTTTCCATTCTAAGCTCGCTGCGTTTTATGTAGCGGGTGAAGAGGCCTTTTGTCCAGCCTCTAAATTTATTTTAGTAGTTCATCTGTTTGCTTCTCGACTTCTTTTTTCACATCTTTTAGTTCTTCTTTTGTATCAACTTCAATATCTTCAATTTTGGCACTCAAGATGTCTTTAGATTGACTGAGGTCTTCTTTTACATGATCCCATTCTTTGCTTGCTTCTTTCTTTAATTCTTCAGCAGAACGTTTAATATGATCAGCTGAAGTTTTAAGATTTACACGGAAATCTTCACTCGCATCAGAAGCTGCGTCATACATCTCTACACCTCTTTCCACGGCATAGTCTGTATAATCATTAGCCCGATCAATCCAATAATCTAATTCTTCATTTAAATCTTCACGTAACTCTCTACCTGATTTAGGAGCATATAAAAGAGCAGCTGCCCCTCCAATAAGAGCGCCTAATAAAGCTCCCGCTAAAAATCCATCATTATTTTTCATATTATTTTGCCTCCTTTAAATTAATTGAAATCTCACCAGCTGTTTTAGAAGGTTTTCCTTGAATAAAGGAATCTAAGCTTCTCTTTTCCTGTTTAGCTGGATCCTTAGCCAAAATCTCTGAATTTTTGGCTTGTGGCTTCACTTTGAAACGATTTACCATTCGCGATGCTTTTTGAATTGAATCAATTGGTGATTTTTTCTTGTTTTTCTTAAGCATATTTGAAACAAAGTTCGATGTCATTTCTTTAGTCGAGTCATTTAATTCTGAAACGGATGTTCCGACATCACCGATAGCAGTAAATAACGGATCGGTTTTTCCTAATTTAGCATTTAAATCATCTACAAGTGTATTTGACTTGTTCAGTAAACCTTCTACCTCAATTGATAGATGGTCAACATCTTTAGTCACCACATCAATGGTATTATTTAATTTGCTCACCGTTTCCTTCAGATTTGTCAGAATTTCACCAATTTTCATCAAGGTCATCGATAAGAATACAACGAGAATTGCAAAGGCTAAAGCTGCAATCATGGCTGCAATTTGACCAATTGTCATATCTAATCCTCCTTTGCTAAGTTACTAGCTTAAATATATCATGAAAGCGCATTTAACTCAAAGATAAGGGCTTAGAAATGAGCTATTTATTTATTAATTTTTTCTCACGCCCTTGTTGGAAGTTTGAAACCCTTAACTCTTTTAAACTTGTACGATGCAAGAAAGCATTTATTCGTTTTAAAATCATATTTCGAGTAATAATACCAATGAATTTCTTTTCTATATGGTTTTCAACCACACATAAAAAATTATTATCTACCAGTTTATGCAAAATTGATTCGAGCTTTTCGTTCATTGTTATAAATTCTGGTTTCCTTAAGTCTAAATGCTTAATTAATTTATAATTAAGGTTGTCAAAGTCTATGTCTTCTAAAGTAATAGCTTCTTTAACAATCATGTTAATACTTACTAAGCCCACTATTTGACCATTTTGATTGACCACAGGAATCATTGAATAGTCGACTTGATTAAGGACTAATAAGCCGTGAATTAATGAATTAAAGTCATAAAGATAGACTACATTATCAGCCGGGATAATAACTTCTTTTAGATTTTCAACAATATTTTTTGATAAGTTAGGATCTATCAAGATCAATCAGCTCCATCTAGTTTAAAATAATAAGACAAATCTTCTAACTGTATTGCATGTGAATTATAATAATCAACCTTAATAAAGTCATCGGAAATTTCAACTATAGAAAATGTTTTTTCTTGAATTTCGCCCCTTGCTTTTGCAATGGAACCAGGGTTCATAAATAAGATTCCTCGCTTCATTTCAGCATATAGGCGATGTGTATGGCCGTGGAAAACATATTTGGCATTCTTTTGTAAAGCTAATTCTAAAAGATTAATGTTTCCTTGATTTACTTGATACAAATGGCCATGAGTAATCAAAATTTTTCCCTTAGGGGTCGATAAAATTTCGCTAGATGGATAGCCTGGAGAAAAATCCATATTTCCTGCTACTTTAACATCGACAGCCTGCCAAATAGGATCATCAAATGAAAATTCTGAATCACCACAATGAATAATATAATCTACTTTATCCCTAAACTGCTGAATAATGTTTTTTACAATAGAGTAATTTCCATGATTGTCACTTAATACTAACAATTTCATCTCTATCCCTCCAACCAATCATTTAGTTTTTCTTTTAACTTCTCCACTGCTTGGCCTCTGTGAGAAATTTGGTTCTTACGTTCCGCAGAGATTTGAGCAAAGGTTTGTTGATCTTGAGGATAGTAAAATAGTGAATCATAACCAAAGCCACCCTCACCGATAGGCTCTTTGGTAATGATTCCTTCTACATTACCTTCAACAACTAATGAATCTTTTTGTGGATCTGCTAATACGATAACAGTTGTGAAATAGGCTTTTCGTTGATCACCGTTAAATTCTTTCAAATTTTCTAAAAGTTTCAAACGGTTTCTTTCGTCATTTTTTTCTTCTCCAGCATAGCGAGCCGAATAGACACCCGGCTCATTATTCAGTGCTGGAACACATAAGCCTGAATCATCTGATAGGGCTAAGCAGTTCATTTCCTTAGCGATTGTTTCTGCTTTTAAACGTGCATTCTCCTCAAATGTTGTACCTGTTTCTTCTACTTCTGGAATTTCAGGATAATCAAGCAAAGATTGAACTTGTAAATCAAAAGCTTCAAAAAGAGCTTTAAACTCTGCTATTTTTCCTGGATTATGACTAGCTATAATCAGTTTCATAAATTACTTCTCCTTTAATTTCACATTTTCTGACATCAAGATCTTTTCGAGCTAGCCAGTCGCTAGCCATTCGATCAAAGTGTTCGATGTCTCCTGTTGTATAGAAAGTTTGTGTAGGAGATTGTTGTAAGGCATCATTTGCTGTTCGACTTAAGTTAAAATAATCCAACAGCATACTAACATCATTAATTGTTTCAACTCCTGAATCAATCAGATGAACCTTAGGACCAACTACTTCTTGAATTAAACCGCGCATGATTGGATAGTGGGTACAACCAAGTACTAATGTGTCAATTTCTTTTTTTAATAGCGGGGAAAGTTCTTGCGACACTTTTTCTTTAGCTTGGCTACTATAAATTTGGCCAGTCTCTACCATTTCAACAAAAAACGGACATGCAAGTCCTTCTACGACCACATCATTTTTTTTATTGATAATCGTTTTTTCATAAATTTTACTCTGAATAGTTCCGATTGTTCCAATCACACCGATTTTTTTATTATTAGTTTGGATAATGGCAGCTCGACTACCGGGTTCAATTACGCCAACAACAGGTATGGGTAAAGTTCGCTTCAAATCTTCTAAAGCTGCAGCAGTCCCAGTATTACAAGCAATCACAAGCATTTTAATGCCTTTTTCACGCAAGAAATTGCTGAGTTGCCAAATATACTTCTTAACTTCATTTAACGGACGCGGACCATATGGACAACGAGCATTATCACCAATAAAAAGAACGGATTCATTAGGAAGTTGTTTTAAACTCTGTTTAACAACTGTTAATCCGCCGAATCCAGAATCAATAAAACCGATGGGTAAGTCTTTCATAAAATTCTCCTCACTTCACAATTATTATTTTAACATATCTATGCAAAAAAAGAATGGAAGTCATCTTGTTATTTACTAAAAAACAAGGCCCTTAATTAACAACCTACTGAAGTTGTTTGCAAGGCCTTGTTTTAAAATTAATTAACTTTTTTCTCGTTTTTCCATATAGCAAAGGACTTTTTAAAACTACCAATTAATCCTTTTTCACTATAAACTAGAACATTTGATTTATAGAACACAACCGATAACCAAATCGATAAGGCTAAGAAAACAATCGCAACTAATACCGATAACCATATTTCACTAGTGGCAACTGTGTCATTAGCCAAACGGAAAGGCATAATAAAAGGCGTAAATAATGGGAAATAAGAGCCTAAACGAACAATGGCTGAGTTAGGTGACTGCATACCGTATAAGGCAATATAAAAGCCTGCTACTGCTAATAAGGTGATTGGGGTGATCATTTTATTGACGTCTTCAGTTTTAGAAACTAATGAACCTAAGAAAGCTGCAAGTATTGAATAAATTGCCATTCCTATAACAGCAAACAATATTCCATATAATATCACCGGTCTAGCTTGTGAAATATAATCGCTGATTATGGCCGGATCAAAACTTTCGCTCATGGCTTGTGTGCCAGCTTGAATATTTTCCATATTTTCAGATGAGTTTACAAAAAATTGGGCTAATACTAAGCCGGATACATAGGAAATAATAACTCCTAGTATACCATATATGACTAATTGAGTAAGAATTACCAAGCCCACTCCAATCAGCTTACCTAAAAAATGCTGGGTAGCGGTGATACTGGAAAGAATAATTTCCATGATTTTAGAGCCCTTCTCTGCCGCAATTTCTTGAGAGACTATGGATACGTAACTCATAATAAACATTAAAACCACAAAACACACTACATAAGCCACTCCAATTTTAGCGGCAGTTACTGGATCATTTTCTGAAACCTCTGTAACAGCGCCATCATCGTCTGGTTGGATGCGAATAGTTTCAATGTCAACAGCACTATCTTTTAATTGATTCACTTCTTCTTGTTTTAAATTAAATGCTTCTGCTTGTTTTTGAATGCGATATTCTGAAAGTACTTCTTCGATATTATAAGTGGCAATATTCTTGCCTGAATTATGGCGATAGAACTTAGCATTAAGATCTACATTTTCGCCTTCAACAACTAAATAACCATCAATTTCTTCTGCAAATAAGGCTTCTTCAGCTTGCTTTTCATTTAAGTCAAATTGGTAGTCATTTTCATCTTCTATTGCAGCAATCAATTGATTAATCTCTGCATTTTCAGATACAATTCCAACATTGCCGACTGAAGAGCTGGATTGGTCAAGATAAATAAAATAACCGATTGCTAAAATAACCAACCCCATAATAATGGGGCCTGCTATCATCCAGAAAAAAGCCCAAGACTTCACATTTTTCCGATAAACCTCTTTTGCTACAAGCCACATTTTATTCATGAATTCGGTCACCTACTTTCAACTTAAATATTTCCTCTAAGGTCGGTGGTTGTTGAGAGAACATTGGGATAAATTGTCCTTGAGTGATTGTTTGGAAGATGCTAGGACCAAATGATTCATCGCTAAGATTTAAGGTGTAATGATCAGGGCTGGTACGAACTACCGAATCTACCCCTTCAATTTCTAGCAGGCTAGCTTCATTCCACTTTTTACTTTCAATATAAATGCGAATACGTCCAAACTGTTCTCTAACTTCATTAATCGAACCGTAAAGAACTTGCTCACCATCAAGAATCATGGCTAACTTATCACATATTTGTGACACATTTTCCATATTATGACTAGAAAAGATAATGCTCGATCCACCTTCTTTTAATTCTAAGATGCCTTGTTTTAAAAGGTCAGCATTGACTGGATCTAGGCCAGAGAATGGCTCATCTAAAATAACTAATTTAGGTCGATGGATTAATGTAGCAATCAATTGTATTTTTTGCTGGTTTCCTTTAGAAAGCGTATTAATCTTATCTTTTCGTTTACCTTTTACGGCAAATTTATCCATCCATTCATCTATTTGAGTGATAATATCAAGGTATTTCATTCCTCTAAGGCTAGCGAAATAGACAATTTGTTCTTCAATAGTCATCTTTTCATAAAGACCACGTTCTTCTGGTAAGTAACCAACTAAATCATATAATTGATTATTAATCGGCTTTTGATTCCAAGTAACTAGTCCCCCAGGTTCAGGATTTAAGAAATCTAAAATCATTCGAAAAACAGTTGTTTTCCCTGATCCATTTGGACCAATAAATCCCATAATCGTTCCCGATTCAATGTCAAAAGAAACATTCTTTACAGCTTGAAAACTACCAAATTTCTTGGATAGGTTTTTTACTTCTAACATTATATCCTCCTCTTAACTTTTTATGATTATTCCACATTGTCTAGCAGCGGATCAGTATCTTCACTGGTTGGAATCACTTCTTCTTGAGCCGCTTTGTCGCCAAATATTTCCGTCAAATCGACTAAATGAATGTTTGATCGATCATCTAATTTAAGCGTGATTGTTTGTCCTTCTTCTACAAATGGTAGGTAATCATTCAATTTTGCAGGCACTTGATAAACATTACCATCTAACATGAAATAATAGAAAGTTTCCCCCTCTTTTATAACAGCTTGGATTTTTTCAACTTTTCCGGTTACTTTTTCTAATGTGTCCTCATTGATTGCCTCTAAAACCACAGGATTATCTTCCCCATACTTTTGGATAAGCTGAGTCATATTGCTAGCAATGTAGACTTTCTGATAATCTTGAACATCTACTAAGCTATAATTTTTAATAAGACCGGAAGAGTCTTTTAAAGTTAAAATATACATAGGATTGCCTTGTAAGTTAATCAAGAGAGGGAATGTTGCAATATATCCTTTTTCTTGAACAGACCCTTCAGCTGAAGCCATAGCAGAGAACTCTTCGGCAGCAGATAAATTGTACATAGTAGCTTCTTTGGTTCTTAGATTAACTAATACAAAGCCAATGTTTGATTCATCTGATACAACAGAAGTGATACCAGTATAGAGGTAAATATCATCATTCATTGGTAGATAATTATAACCTTTGGAGGTTTCTGTTACGCCTTCTTTGGCAAAAACTGAGTTCCAAAAACCATTTTTAAATTTACCGTTTTGGTCTAACTGGTGCATGATTAAGTCAGCAGAATAAACGCGGTCTACCCAAGATGGGATCTCATCCATGGAGTATTTTTGGTGTTCTCCTGTCATCGCATTAACAATAATTAAACCATTAGGTTCTGGCTCATTAAGAAAGAAATTTCGTCCATAGCTAGTAGCTATATAATAAGGATTGCCCTCATCATCGATTTCAAAGTCAGGGCTTTCAAAAATACTGAATGGATAATTGAATCTTAAATGTCTAGAAATATTCCGACCGAAATGATCTGAATAAGAATATCTAATCGGTTTTTCAGGTGTTTTTACTTCCACTTTTCCAGTAACATTATCAACTTGAAGATAATGTGGGATTCCTTCTGAAAAGTTGTTTAACCACTTAAACAGTCCTGCATACTTCAAAGGAGTTACCCGGTAGGGTTCTGCTTCAATATTGATTTGGGTATATTCATCCGATACTTCAAATTGAGAAACAAGCTCAGTTAAAGCTCCTAAATAGCGATCTCCAAGGCGCACTGCTGTATCTCGATCCACTAATGGCACATTATCAATATTAACTTCAGGAAAAGTGGTCTCGAAATCTTTATTGACTGGTGAGATCATTTGACCATAATCTTTTGCCATAAAGAAAGGAGAAAAAACAAACTTCCCAATTAATCCTACTAATAAGACAATAACAACCGGCCAATAGAACAAGCGGTATTTCTTTGGCAATTTGCCGAATTTAATCTCAGTAACTTGATTAGGATTATTCTTGATCTGCTTGAACCACTGATTGGAATCTTTAATCAATTCGATGGCAAAAACACCGGCCACAATTAATAGAAGAAAAAACCAGCTTTGATAAGAAGCGTAATGGATAGGTGGTAGTGTGAGATAATAATAAACAAAGATAGCCAATGCTAATAATACATACAAATAGTTTGGATTAAATGAACGCTTGTTGGCTTTTTTATTAATCGTTTTTTCAGGTGTCACATCTTTAATAATCAATTTAAAACCCACTTTCTTTTTTCTGACTGAAATATGTAGAAATTTCTTTTATAAAAGGCTCAAAATGAATAGGACCCACATTACTTTCATTTTGACTAATAGAAAAAGGAATCATTTTCTCAATAATATCTGCTGTCAATCTAACAGAGTCTTTCAAGCTGTCACCAGCGATTCGACTGGCAGTAATGATTGAAGCAACAGTGTCTCCAGTTCCAAATATGTAACCATCAAAATACTCGTGAACTACAAGTCCTTTTTCACCCGATTGGCTGGCATAGTAGAAACCTAAGCGATTATTATCACTTCGATCATCTTTAGCTCCTGTAATAATGACATTTTTACAACCTAAAGTTAATAATTCATCGGCGATATCAGCAATCTCATTTAATCTGAAGTCCTCTTTGTAGTCTCGTCCTAAAATCAAACAAGCTTCTGTTAGATTGGGCATGACTAATTCTGCATACGGTATTAATTCACGCAAATGATGAGCGACGTCTTGATCAAAACCAGCATAGAACTGACCATGGTCCCCCATAATCGGATCCATATATAATGCAATGTTTGGATTGATTTCTTTTTCTTTTAAAAGATAGGTTTTCAAATCATCTATCTGCTGAGTATCAGCAAAATAACCCGTTAAAATTGCATCAAAATGATAGTCAACTTGCTGCCAATGGTGCAGCATTTCTTGATAAGCATTTCCCATGGAATAACGAACTAAATCCCCTTTTTCTCCAGCATGCGAAGAAAGGATTAAAGTTGGCAAAATAGTAGCTTCTAATTGGGCAGCAGCTAAAACTGGCAAATTAATTGAACCCGCTACTCTTCCGGCACCAGGAATATCATTAACAACTAAAATAGTATTTGAATAATTATTGCGATTAAGTGAAAACATAAGAACCCCCTACATTTATATAATCATAGTACCTCTTTTAAGCAAATAAATAAAGATAATTCATACTAAAAAAATAGCAGAGACATTGTCTCTGCTAGGGTGAGTGGTTTATCTTGTTTATAAAACTGTTTCAATATCAAAAAACTCTCTGTCTTGCGATTCAGCCACGGCAATGGATGTTAGATGTCCAAGATAAGTATTGATACCTAATAAAATCGCATCATTTTGCTTGGCAGCTTCTTTAATGCCTGCCCTAGCAATTTCTTTAGCATATTGTAAAGTAGCATTGGTCAAAGCAATGGTGGAAGTTCTTGGGACAGCTCCTGGAATATTAGCCACTGCATAATGAATAATATCATGTTTAAGGAAAATCGGTTCCTTATGAGTAGTTGGTTTAGTTGTCTCAAAGTTTCCACCTTGGTCAACTGCAATATCAATTAAAACGGAACCTGGTCTCATTTCTTGAATAGTTTCTTCTTTAACAAGAACTGGTGCACGGCGTCCAGCTATTAAAACTGATCCGACAACTACGTCTGAATCGATCACAGCTTTATGAATGTTTGTTTCATTCGACATCAATGTCTGTACACCATTACCAAGAATATTTTCAATCTCAGCCAAACGTTGTGGATTAATATCAAGAATTGTCACATTAGCACCTAAACCGTAAGCCAATTTAGCGGTATTAAAACCGACAACCCCTCCACCAATCACTGTCACATTGGCACGACGAACACCTGGTACACCACCAAATAAAATACCTGGACCACCGTGGTTCTTTTCTAATAAACGCGCTCCGATTTGAACAGCCATTCGACCGGCTACTTCAGACATGGGTGTTAATAAAGGAAGTGTCCCCTTATCGGCAACCGTTTCATAGGCTACTCCAATCACACCCTTATCGAGCAAGGCTTGTGTTAATTCTAGTTCAGGAGCAAGATGTAAATAGGTAAATAGAATGAGTCCTTCATAAAAATAGTCATATTCCTCTTTAACTGGCTCTTTCACTTTAATAACCATTTCTGCTTTCCAAACTTCTGCAGCTGTTTCAACGATACTTGCTCCAGCATCAATATATTCATGATCAGTAAACCCTGAACCCAATCCAGCCTCTTTTTCAACAATTATCTCATTTCCAGCTGAAACAAGTTCTTTAATATTATTAGGGGTGAGTCCTACACGATCTTCATTTGCTTTCAATTCTCTAGGTACTCCAATTTTCATTAATAAATCCCTCCTTTGTTTTTTTATTATACCACATGCTCTTTTCATCACAAATAAATTATATGATTATATCTTAAAATTTAAAGGGCCCAGCTTCTGAAGTTGGGCCCTTTTCTTAGTTATTCTAAATATGCTTTTTAAGCACCTCAGTCAAACGATCTTTATCATGAAAACCGACAAGTTTTTCTACAACCTGTCCATCTTTTTTTATAACCATGGTTGGAATGGACATAATACCGAATTCACCGGCTATTTTAGTTTCTTCATCGACATTCATCTTGAAGAAATTTACTTGTCCTTCCATCTCTTCTGATAATTCATCAATAATTGGAGATTGCATGCGACACGGTCCACACCATGGTGCCCAAAAATCTACAATGCTTACTCCTTGTGCTGTTTTCGTTTGAAATTCTGAATCTGTAATTGCCTTAACCATCTTAAAGCCCCTTTCACTAATCACGTTGATAGATGTATCTTAGCACATCAAAAAGGTCTTTGACTATTTATATGCTTACTAACTAATCGAAGTAAACCCTTGTTGAACCATCTCCTCCAGCGTTTGGTGGGGAGTATTCGAAGTGATCGACATGAGGATGATTGCTTAATTGATCTTTGACACCCTGTCTCAATGCTCCTGTACCCTTACCATGGATAATGGTGACCAGTGAATGGTTGGATAGAAGAGCTTGGTCTAAATACTGTTTCAACTTACTCATCGCTTCTTCGTACCTCAAACCACGTATATCTAAAGTCGTTTTTACCTTAGATCCAGCTTGCCTTTGTACATTAACCTTCTGCTTAGGCTCAACCTTACCAATCGGTTTTAGCTCGTCAGCCGCAATCTTCATCTTAATAATGCCCATTTGAACAACATACTCATTTTTTTCAACTTGTTCAAGCACAGTTCCTCTTTGTCCATAGGATAAGACCTCGACATCATCGCCCACCTGAATCTTTTTAGACTTTTTAACCCGTTTTAAGACTTTATTCTTTTTCAAGTTTTCTGGTTGTTTTAATTGATCAAAAGCCTTTTTCTTGTCGATTAAAACATGTTCTTTAATGGTTTGATTTTGTCCTTGGACTAACTGTAAGTCTCGAATTTCTTGCAGCAATTCTTCGGCCTCTTTTTGAGCTTGTTCCACTTTCTCATTAGTCTGACGCTTAGCTTTTTCAACTAAGTCATGCTTTTGCTCAAGATAGCGGTCATATTCAGTTCGTAAATCTTGCCATAAGAGTTCTGCTTTTTCTAAGAAAGCTTGAGCTTCTTTATTTTTTAGCTCACTTTCTCTTCTTTCACGCTCTAATTTAGCAACCATTTCGTTCAAAGATTGACTATCTTGTGAAATTCCTTCTTGAGCCCCCTCTAATATATCTTGTCTCAAGCCTAATCTTCTTGAGATTTCAATAGCATTGGACCGACCAGGTACACCTATCATTAAGCGATAAGTTGGCGATAAGGTCTGAACATCAAATTCCATAGAGGCATTAATTGTTTTTGCTCGTTCATGGGCATAAACTTTTAATTCCGGATAATGAGTTGTTGCTAAAACAGTAGCCCCTACTTTCCTTAAATAATCTAAAATAGAAATAGCTAAGGCTGCACCTTCTTGCGGATCAGTTCCAGAACCGAGTTCATCAAATAAAACGAGGGATTGATAGTCTGCTTCTTCGACTATATTCACAATATTCGTCATATGACTGGAGAAGGTAGAAAGAGACTGCTCAATGGACTGCTCATCTCCAATATCAGCATAAATCGATTGGAAAACGCCTAATTGAGAACCAGAATCGCAAGGAACATGAAGTCCTGATTGTCCCATTAATTGAATGAGACCAATCGTTTTTAAAATAATCGTCTTACCACCGGTGTTAGGACCTGTGATTAAGAGAATATGATAGTTTTCACCAATTAATATATCATTTGCTACAATATCGTCCGAATCAATTAAAGGATGTCTGGCTTGCCATAGAGCTACTTGGTTATCAATTGAAAAAACAGGCTTTGTCGCCTTAATCGCTTTAGCATACTCAGCTTTAGATTGAATAAAATCTAATTGGGCAATCATGGATTGATTATGTTTAATTTCTTCAACATAAGGCGCAATCATTAAAGATATTTCAAGAAGAATTCTTTCAATTTCGGTACGCTCATCTATCTCCAATTGGGCTAAGCGATTATTTAACTCCACAACAACCTTCGGTTCCATAAAGACTGTCTGACCAGTTGCTGACTGATCATGAATGGTACCACCAAATTGACCTTTATACTCCGCCTTAACGGGTAGAACATAACGATCGTTCCTGATAGTTATTAAGCGATCGCTCAACTGATTCCCTTTAGTTTTTAGTAATTGATTCAGTTGGTTGCGGATTTGATTTTCTGTTTGACTTTGATTTTTTCTAATAGCTGCCAATTGAGTGGATGCGGAATTTAAAACCGCCCCCTCATCACTTACCGTTGATTGTATTTCTTTGATAACTTGTGGAAGACTCACGCATTGATCCACCCAATACTTCAATGAAGGATAGATTTTTTCTTCAGCTTCTAAATCAGCAAAAAATTGTGTTACTTGATTGGTAGTAGTCAATAGGCGGCCAATTTGTCCTAACTCCTTAGGGTTTAAAGCAGCTGAAATCTCCAGCCGTCTAAAGGCCATACTTAACGCTACTAAGCGAGGAATAGGTATGTTCTTACCTTGTTGAAGAATTGCTAAATTTTCTTCCACTTCCTCTTGCCATTTTTGAATTGTTTCCAAATCGGTGGATGGCTGCATTTTGAGAATCTTAGATTTAGCCATCTCGGTATTTGCAAAGTGGGAGACTTGCTGAATAATTTTATGATACTCTAATTTCTCCAAAGTTTTACTATTAGTCATCAAAGATTCCCCCTTTCCTATTAATAATCATTAGGATCCCAAGCCAAACTTCCCTACAAAGTCGGTCAAAATAGGCGTGGAATCCACCATTCTAAAAATCAATGGGTTGTTAACAAATTGCTGTTGGATAAATTCTATAGGAATTAACGATAATAAGTATAAAACCATAAATACGATAAAATAGACAACAGCGAAATTGAGTACACCACCAATTAACCGATTACTAATATTTAAAACACTATAATAAGTTACTTTGGTAAATAAAATGGATAATACATTCGTTAACAACCAGCCGATTAACCAGATAATTAGAAAAGTAATCAATTTATAGAAAGTTTGATCGAGTAGAAAAGTTTGAGCTTCCGTATATAGAGCGAGTTGACTATCTGGTTGGACAGCTGGAAATGGTATAATCATCTCCACCCACTTGCTCAAAACATCAAAATATTGTGTAGCAATGATATAGGTAATAATATAACCTAACAATCTTACAATCTGCATAATCATTCCTGACCGATAGCCAGAGTAAAAGGCGAAGGCCAAAATTAAAATTACAATAACACTTAACATAAAGTACCCCCTCTAATGATTTCCTCATTAGTCCTGTTCAAAAAATTCATAATCATTCTATTTCTTTAAAAATTAGCCTAAGCCTAGTCTTTTCTCTAGCGCTGCAATTTTTTCTTCTTTTGTAATCTGGTCTGAAATAGCATTAATTGCCATCAAAATAGCGCGATCTTCTTGAGTCAAATTGGGATCAAGTTCTTTTAATTGTTGTAATTGTTGAGTCAGTAATTGAACAACTGCATCCATGTGCTCTCTCGAACGATGACCCACAATGGTATAGACTCTGCCTTCAATCAATGCCTTATAACGGTTCTTCTCTTCCATGTAATCTCCTCTTTAAGCTTGATTCTCCCACTATTTTACCAAAAGTCCCTCTATAATGCACCTTTCCTATACGAATATTAAAGAAGATGGTAAACTGATAATTATGATAGCCAATTCATAAAAGGTGGGATATAAATGAACAGCGTCACTCTCGAAGTAAACCCAGCAACTCTTAAAGTTATGGAAGAAAATTACCAAAGACACTTAATTGACCCCGTTCCCTATAGCCTCTTTAGAGCTAAATTAGCTTATGTAACCATTACAGCTTATAAATCTGGCAAAGTCCTCTTTCAAGGAAAAGCAGCTGAAGAAGAAGCGCGAATATGGGCTAAAGACTTGCCTCAATCAATCCACACGAATTTTCTCGAAAACAACACTCATTTACCTGACCGGATTCAATTTAAGAATTTAATTGGGTCGGATGAAGTGGGAAACGGATCTTACTTTGGACCCTTGACTGTATGTGCAGTCTATCTTCCTTTTGAAAAACAAGAATTAATTAAAGAACTTGGCGTAAAAGATTCTAAAAATTTATCTGATCATGAAATCGAAAGCATTGCGGCTAATCTCATACACTCAGTTGATTATCATTTAACAATTGCTAATCCACAAAAATACAATCAAATGATTAAAAAATATAATGCTAACGGACTTAAGGCGAGATTACATAACTTTACTATTAAAGAACTATATAAAAAACTATCTCCTGAACAGAAAAAGCAACTTGATGGAGTAATAATTGATCAATTTACGTCAGAAAAGAATTATTACCAACACTTAAAAAACGAAAAGGAAGTTTATCGCGCCCATGTCTATTTTGCTAAAAGGGCCGAATCTATTCATCTGGCCGTTGCTTGTGCTTCCATTATTGCAAGAGATGCCTTTGTTAAAAAACTTCATTCGCTCGGTGAAACTTTTGGCGGCAAACTACCTTCAGGGGCAGGCAGAAATGTTGATCTTTATGCATCAAAATTAATCGACCGCTATGGGATTGAAAGTCTCAATCAAACAGCTAAACTCCATTTTGCTAACACACAAAAAGCTAAAAAGTTAAGCAAAAAATATCGTCATTAAGAAAAAGCTGCCGATTTTTATCGACAGCTTTTTTATAGTCAATGCGAGGGTCATTTATCTAGTCAATTGTAGTTTCAGGAATATTTTCCAGTTGATTGATTAATTTTACATAGCGAATAAATTTAGCTATACATTTTTCTAAATGGTCAACTGTTTTAGGGTCGGTAATGTTCCCTTCAGCATCAAATTTATTTTTAGCACCACCTAGTAAAAATTCATTTCCAGGGAAGACATAAGCATCCACTCTAGGAGACTCCAAAATTTGATCCATATGTAATTGAGCACGCGAGGTCCCTTGTTCCAAATAGGATGCTCCAATAACATACACAGGCTTATGAATAAAAGGTGTAACTTTATAAGATAGCCATTCAATTGTAGATTTTAAAGCAGGTGGAACAGTATGGATATGTTCTGGGGTGGCTATTAATATACCATCCGCTTGAAGTATTTTTTTATTTAATAACTGAATCGCCGGATGATCTGTTTGATCATTACTAGCATCAAACATCGGAATTTGGTTAATTTCAAGAATTTCTAATTCAAAATATTCAGCAAAGTGCCGCTTTATATACTGTAATAATAAACGATTAGACGAAAATTCTGCATTAGAGCCTACGATTCCTACTAATTTCATATTATCCCCCCTTACTCTTTAGCTTCGAACTGTTGATGATAGAACTTGCGAGCTTCATCCACATTTGCTTGATGCCTTTCTTGTAATAGTTCTGTGACACCAATAAATTGAAGAAAATCATTAAAATAAGCTTCTAACTGATTGACCTTATCTGGGAAAACTAAATTCCCTTCTTTATCAAAAGCCTCTAAAGAGTTCCCCATTAAAAATTCACAACCAGGCATAAGCATTGCACGAATAACTGGTGCATTCATAATTGAACGCAGGTGTTGTTGGGCTCTAGAAGTCCCTAAAACACCATAGGAAGTTCCCACAATCATTAAAGGTTTATCCACAAAAGGAAATATATTATAAGATAACCAAGATAAAGCGTTCGTCAAAGCGGCTGGAATAGAATGATCGTACTCTGCAGTAGCAATAACCACTCCATCGGCTGCCTCAATTTTTTCAGCCATTTCAATGATTACCTCAGGTAATTTTCCATCCGCTGGTTTATTAAAGATTGGCAGGCCTCGAACTTCAAGTAATTCGATATTCGCTCTATCTTGAAAATGTTTTTGAATAAATTGTAATAACTTACGATTGGTAGATTCCATAGAATTATTTCCAACGATGCCAACAATTTTCTTCATATTATTATACCTCCATAGAATAGTATTCCTAATTAGAATAAAGATAATAGCGTCAAGAAAATAGGGGGTAAAAAGATTGCCGGTGTATAATTTAAAATCTTTAATTCAGTAATATTTAAAATATTCATGCCTAAGCCAATCAATAATAGTGACCCTACTGCAATAATCTCATTTACCACTGCTACTGATAAAATAGGAGCTAAAAAGCCTGCTAAGATTACTAATAAGCCTTGGATGATTAT
The DNA here is from genome assembly GCF_050409425.1 of Facklamia sp. P13064. Classification (NCBI taxonomy): domain Bacteria; kingdom Bacillati; phylum Bacillota; class Bacilli; order Lactobacillales; family Aerococcaceae; genus Facklamia; species Facklamia sp. P13064. The sequence goes on from NZ_JBNUPM010000008.1 coordinate 23,239, forward strand.
TACTGGAATTGCCGATAGTAAAACACCTGCTCCCAAAGATGAACTCAATAGAATGGCGGTAATGCCATCTAAGATAGACTTGGTATAGAGCGTGGTATTATCACCGGTTAATCCACTTTCTAAAGATCCTAAAATAGACATTGAACCAATACAAAAGATCATTGCTGCTGAAATAAAACCTTGCCCTAACTGACTATCAGATCCTGGTTTTGATATTTTTTTTTCAATTAATGAAATCCCATAAGTTACCTTTTGATCAATATCAATTGATTCCCCAATCATTGCTCCTACAACAATTGACAAAATCATAACAATCGTATTTTCTCCAGCTAAGGTGCCATCAATTCCAATTGCGAGCACGCATAAAGCAATACCATGCATCAATCGCTCATGGATTTTTACAGGGATTCCTGCCTTTAAACCCATACCGATTAAACTACATATAACGATTACGATACCATTAATAATTACACCCATCTTAACAAATCCTTCACATAAAATTAAGAGCATCCAAAGGATACTCTTGCTTGACTGGCGTACTATCTCACCTTGACACTTAATTATTATAAAGATAAATTCATGATTTTTCCATAGAAAACCAAGAACTAATTTTATTTTAATAATTGATTGGAATTTAGTAATTTATCAACTTGATCTTCTGCAGCAAAACCATCCTGCCCATCTTCAACCAAACACATATCAATTAAAGTTTCTTTAGAAAGCGATTGGTTCTTTAAATCATCACCATATAAATTAGAGTGTTTGCGGTAAATACGATATAGTTCTGTTACGATCACTTTAAGTACTGCAAAAGCAGGAACACCTAGAATCACACCCGTTACACCAAATATGCGCCCCGCTCCTAACAGAACAATTAAAATTGTAACTGGATGGATTTTTAAATTCGAGCTAAGAATTTGCGGTTGAATAAGTCTTCCTTCAACTAAAGCCTCAATCCCTATAACCAATAAGACCTTTATTAACATAAAAGGAGAGGCAATTAAACCAATAATTATGGCAGGAATAGCGGCAATGACTGACCCAATATAGGGAATGACATTAAGAAAAGTAGCAAGTACTCCTAAAGTAATCGCATAGTCTAGGCCTATAATGGAAAAACCAGCAGCGAAAATCATGCCCACAATAATTGCAACAATAATTTGGCCACGAATATATTGACCAATCTGATAGTGAGATTGATAAATCATAGTCTTAGTCGTTTCTCTATAGCGATCAGGAATATAATAAAGTATTTTAGGGAATAGCTTATAACCTTCTAATAAAAGATAATAAAGTAAGACAGGAATAGTAACTAAGCCGGTTACAACCGTTGAAACCGTACCTATCACGCTACCTAATCCACCAAAAGTCGATGTAATTAGCGGTTGAATTTGCTGGATAAGTCCGTTTAAATCAACACTCCCCTCTTGATTAGCCAGATTAGGAAAGACTTCATTAAAATCAGGTAGTAAAGGAAGCTTGTTAAAAACATCTTGAATTCCTGCTACATATTTAGGTAAATCATTAATAAATGAGCGCGTCTGACTTTGTACTATCGGCACGAGTGTAGCTACACCCCAAGTTACTAATAATGAGAGGCCAATAAAAATTAACCATATTGATAAATGACGGTTTACACCGCGTCTAGAGAGTTTAACCACTAAGGGCGAGAACAGATAGTACATAATGCCCGTTCCAATGAAAGGAAAGGCAAAGAAGTTCAAGAAATCAAAGAGTGGTTGAAATAAATAAGAAATTTGTGTAAAAGCATAGATTGCCAAGACAATTAAAATAAATTTTAATAGCCGAATAACATTGCGATCATTCAAGAATTCTGACTTAAATAAAAACTGATTTAATTTTCGCATCAATACCCTCCTATCCTATATGAATTCATCTCAATCATACCACAAATAGAATTAAAATGATTGGCTTAACTACGATATAAATCTACCCTTATGCTATAATACTTTTGAAGAAGAAAGGAGTCCATCTTATGAAAGAAAAATATTTTTTAGGTGGTTATACCCGTCGAGTTAATGAAGGATTAACATCGATCACTTTTGATTCTCAAAAAGAAACTTTCACAGAAAGAGAGTTAATCGATACAATTCAAAACCCCACCTATCTTGCCCTCTCAAAAGATAATCGCTATTTATTTACAATTGAAAAAGAAGAACCTTTTTCAGGAGTGGCAGTATACAAAAAAAAGCATAATGATACCTGGATTAAAAAAAATTATTTTTATCACACCAAAGCAGCAGGATGTCATCTTTTCTATTTAGATTCTAAAAAAGTCCTCTACCTATCAAACTATCATGAAGGCACTATAGAAATCTATCACTTAAATGATGATGAAATAAAACATATACAGACTGTTACCCACGATGGTTCATCTGTCCATCCTAATCAAACTCAGTCTCGTATCCACTTTACCTCTACTTTCAATCAAGATAAGTTTCTTTATGTTTGTGATTTGGGTAGTGATAAAATTTATGTATATTCCTTAGCTGAGAATGGCTCAATCTCCCATCTTGAGCAATCTTTAAATATTCCAGCTGGAACCGGTCCACGGCATTTAGCAATCCATCCTAATCAGAAATTTATCTACATTATTGGTGAGCTGAATAATACCACGATTTTATGTCATCTAAAACAAAATGGCCATTTAGAGATTATTGAAAGTTATCATAATATTCCAACCGATAGTCACCCAGAAGCCACCGGAGCTGCAATTAGAATTTCAAAAGATGGTAACTTTTTATATGTTTCGACACGCTATCAAGATCAAATTACCCTCTTTGGAGTGGATAAAACTAGCGGTAAGTTAAGCCTTCTACAGAGTATTTCATCATATGGAAAAGTTCCAAGAGATTTCTGCTTATCGCATGATGAAAAATATTTGATTGTGGCTCATCAAGATTCTGATTACCTCACTTTATTTAAGAGAAATTCTGCAAGTGGAACAATTTCTTTAACCGATACAAAAGCTTATGCTCCTGAATGCGTTTGTATATTAGCATTAAATAATAAGTAAATTTCATTAAAAAATATATTCAAAAAGTTAGTGATTAGTTAAAAATCAAAATGATTAGCAGATTCAATAGAATTTGCTAATCATTTTTTTGATAACCTTTTACCTTAATGTCACATACCCAATTTCTTGTCCTTTAGTAACTGAACCGCTAGCAGTAATCTTAAACTCATCGATGACCTCTGAACCATTAACAAAGATAACTAACATCACATTATCCTTACCTGCTGCTTCAATTTCTTGATAATCAACTTCTGAAACAGCAGTGGTTGGTGTTAAGTTATCCCCTTCATTAACCAAAGTATTAAAAGGCTTACCTTCTAATTCCACCGTATCTAATCCCATATGAAGTAGTAATTCTAAATTTTCTATTTGTATTCCCATCGCATGTTTAGTCGGAAAAACATTCATTAATTTACCCTGAACTGGTGAGTAGATGGTTGATTGACTCGGTTGAATAGCGTAGCCATCTCCCATCATTTTCTGAGAAAAAACTTGATCGTTGACTTCTTCTAAAGGAATTATTTGACCATCACAGACAGCATGTAGGCTGATTTTTTTAGCTTTTTTCTTAAATAACCCAAACATTTTATTCCTCCTCTTGACTTCATTTTATCATATTTCTTCACAGACTCCTATTTTAAGAATTGACCACATAGTGACATTTGTTTAATTGTTAGCTATAATAAGCGAGAAAAAGATCACGAGGTGATATATAGTGCAAAACCTAGAATGGATGGAATTATTAAAAATTATTTTCTTAAGTATTGTTCAAGGAATTACAGAGTGGTTACCCATTTCTTCAACTGGACACTTAATTTTAGTTGAGGAATTTATTCAATTAAATCTCAATCCAAATTTTGTTGAAATGTTTCGAACTGTTGTACAATTTGGTTCAATTTTAGCTGTAGTCGTCCTTTATTTTAATAAACTTAACCCTTTGGATTTTAAAAAGTCTAGCCAAGAAAGAAAAAATATCTGGGTAATTTGGTTTAAAGTTGCTTTTGCTACCCTGCCAGCAGGAGTTCTGGGCCTATTGATCAATGATTACATGGAAGAGTATTTTAATACTCCTTATGTGGTCGCTGCTGCCTTAATCATTTATGGTTTTGCTTTCTTGTGGATTGAAAATAAAAAGCCAGCTCGTCATGCTAAACAAGTTAATACTCTTAAAAAGATTTCTTTCCCTACGGCTTTTAAAACCGGTCTATTTCAGGCCTTGTCTTTAATTCCAGGTACTTCACGGTCGGGGTCAACCATCCTCGGTGGACTTTTATTAGGAATGGAAAGAACAGTTGCGACAGAGTTTTCTTTCTTTATGTCAATACCTGTTATGTTCGGAGCTTCTTTAGTTAAGTTAAAAGACTTTGGCTTTGCTTTTACTAGTGCTGAACTTGTTTACCTCTTGGTAGGTATGTTTGTTGCCTTTCTTGTTTCCTTAATCGTCATCCGTTCACTTCTTAAATTCATCAAAACGAATGACTTTAAACCTTTCGGTTACTACCGTATTATTTTGGGTGCCGTTGTCATTTTGTATTATTTATTTAAGTAATCTAAAAGAAATAAGAGTTGACCCTATAGTGACCCCAAGAAGTTGGACCAGAAAGATGCGTACATGTTATATGTGCTTGTCTTTCTTATTTTATTGTTTTCTAAGCAGCTTGAAGTGATTGGCGATAAGCAAATCGGGCTCAGCCAGATCAGGCTTTAAGATACAAAATATATACTTCTAACTTGTTTACGTATAAGGACTTATTTTTATTTCAATTTTATGATTGTTTTTATCTTCTTTTGATTCGCATAAATAATATTTTTTTAAGTTGGTCCATCATACTCAAAGCCAATGGAAGCCCAAAAGCTAGACTTTCGGTCTCACGCTTGGACTTCGGCTTTAAAACTACTCATTAACTAAATTCATAAACGTTTGAATTTAATCAATAAGTTTAAGACCCTCTGGTTTAAGTAGATACAGTTGATGACATACCTCTTTTAAATATAAACGATCATGGGAAACGCTAATAATAGTTCCTGGAAATTCGCTTAAAACTTTCCGTATTTTTGGTTGTGAATTCGGAGAAAAATTTCGCGTCGGCTCATCTAAGAAAAGAAGATTCGCTCTCATCAAATCCATTTTTAAAAATAATAATTTTGCTTTTTGTCCTCCTGATAATTCATTGATAGGGTGAGACATTTCCTCAGGAAGAAAATTCATACTGGCCAAAAAAGTCATTATTTGTGTTAATTCTTCGCTGCTTCCTTCCTTAGCAAGTAATTGAATCGGTGTCAAATTCGTATCAACGAATTCACTATGATTTTGAGGCATATAGGCAGGTATAATTCCTTCTCTATCACCATCTTGATTGAATAAAAGCCACATATGCTTTAAAAGCGTTGATTTGCCCACCCCATTGGCTCCCACAATTCCTATTTTATCCTGTCCTTGAACCGTTAGATTAATGTTTGGTGCTAGTAAACGACCTTCAACCTTTAAATTAAGATTGCTTACCTCCATAATCTTGCGCGAATCAGCAATTGGAATGGAGTGGTTAAAAAATATCTTAATTGGGTCTTCAATTATCACTTGCTGACTTCCTTGTTGATGTTCGCGTTCAAGTCTTTTGCCCAATGACTTAACGGTCTTCATCTTTTTCGCTAGTAGTCGTCCGCTTGCTGAATCCTTAGTATGATTTAAACGATGATGCAAAGCTGACTCAAGCCTTTGTTGACGAGCAAACTTTTTAGCATATATTCTTTCATTTTGCTCAAAGTCTTTTTGCTGACTCGCGATCCTCTTATCACGATATAGAAGATAGTCCTTATAAGCTAATTTCGAAACTGTATGACATGGGTCTTTTCTATGCAACAATCGCTCTAAATGAATAATCGAAGTGGCTGTTGATTGTAGTAGCGATTCATCATGTGAAACAAATAATATTGCTTGTTTACTTTCGCTAATAAATTTTTCTAAATACCTTATTGAATCAATATCTAAATCATTAGATGGTTCATCTAGTAGAACTAAATCCGCTTGCTGAGCTGCTATTCTTAACAGTGATAGTTTTATTTTTTCACCACCTGAGAGGGATCTCACTATTTGTTCAGAATGTAGTCGCTCCCAATCAAAACCTATTTTCATTCCAAATTTGATTATTTTATTATAATCCATTAAAAAGGGATCTACCTTTGCGAAAAAGAACTTTTCAATACTTAAACTAAGATCTTCCTCCTTCATTTGTTGAGGGAGGTATGCCATTTGACTGAAAGAATTAATTTTTTCGCCTTTAATAATTAGATAGTTACTAAGTGATTCATCATTCATTAACCACTTTAAGATAGTCGATTTCCCATTACCTTCTTCGCCAATAATCGCTACTTTTTCGCCGGGATGAATAATAAAAGACAAGTCATCAATAATTTTAACGAAATCCTTACGATGGTATAAGCTTAGACTATTTACCTGTAACATAAAAAAACTCCTTTCTACTCTTGTGCCAAAAATCCATTATTAGCAGCTTAGAATAGAATAGAAGTATCCCCTATGTAACATTTGATACTTTCTAAAAAAGTTCACACTAAATAGAAGTCACTTCTACTCATGCTGCTTTCTTAGAAATTGTTCAAATGTAACACTCCTCTTAATAAGTTACTTTAATTAAAGCATATCTTTTTTTAAAATTCAAATTTCACACTCTAAATACTTATACAAAAAGCTTTCCTTAAAAAAATTTAAGAAAAGCTTTGTATATTATCCCATTGCATTCTCTTTGGTAATTTCAGTCACTCCACCCATATAAGGTACCAATACTTCTGGAATTTTAACACTGCCGTCCGCTTGCTGGTAGTTTTCTAGGATGGCTACAACTGTTCGACCAACAGCTAAGCCAGATCCATTCAAGGTGTGAACATAATTCAACTTGCCTTCAGCGTTGCGGTAACGAATCATGGCGCGTCGCGCTTGGAAAGCTTCTGTGTTAGAGCAAGAAGATATTTCTCGATAGGTATCTTGAGCTGGAACCCAAACTTCAATATCATATGTTTTAGCGGCTGAAAAGCCCATATCTCCAGTACAAAGGGTGATTACCCGATAAGGTAGTTTTAAAGCTTGTAAGATACCTTCAGCATCTTTGACCATAAATTCTAATTCTTCATAAGAACTTTCTGGATGGGCAAATTTAACCATTTCAACCTTATGAAATTGGTGCATACGAATCAGACCTCTAGTATCACGACCGGCTGATCCGGCTTCTGATCTAAATGATGGAGACATGGCGGTAAATTTGACCGGTAACTCTTCCATTGCAATTACTTCATCTCGATAGTAGTTGGTTAGAGGAACTTCCGCTGTTGGGATTAAGACAAATTGACGATCATCACTCAACTCAAAAGTATCTTCTTTAAATTTAGGATATTGTCCTGTTCCAAACATTGACTTTTCATTAACTATATAAGGCGGTATAACTTCGGTATAACCATTTCTAGCCGTATGAGTATCTAACATAAAGTTATAAATAGCGCGCTCCAACCTTGCGCCTAACCCCTTATAGAATACAAAGCGTGAACCTGATACTTTGCCTGCTCGTTCAAAATCAAGAATGCCTAAATTCTCTGCAATATCCCAATGATTTAAAGGTTCGAAATCAAAGTCTGTAATCTGACCCCAACGGCGATTTTCAACATTATCTTCTTCATCTTCACCTATTGGTACTGATTCATGAGGTAAATTAGGTAATCCATGTTCAATTTGAGCCAAAGCAATGTCTAGCTGATTTAAAGTCTCATCTAATTCAGCTATTTCTTGCCCTATAACTTGCATGGCTTGAATCTGTTCATCCACATTTCCTTTATTGCGCTTAATAGTGGCAATTTCTTGCGAAACTTTATTACGGACCCCTTTTTTCTCTTCTACTTGAGTTAATAGAGCTCTTCTTTTTTTATCCAACTCTTTAAATTCATTTAAAATTTCTGTTTTTACTCCGCGATGACTTAATTGCTCAACTACTTCATCCATATGGTTTCTCAAATAGCGCCTATCTAACATCTTAATTCCTCCTTTATGTAATAAAAAAGAGACCTCCGTCTATTTGGGACGAAAAAGTCTCTTGTTCCGCGGTACCACCCGTTTTTAAGAATTGATTTAAATTCTTACACTTGTATCATAACGGCGATGACCGGCTTTATTTATGCTTAGCTTTCATAAAGCAGAATGAATACGTGGATTCACTGAATAAGTGATTAGCTCTCATCAACCGCTAACTTTCTGCTTGACCCTTATTTCAGATACTATTCGTACTAACTATTAAATTTATTATATTAAATAGATTTTATTTGTCAAGCTATTACCATTTAAGTCTTTGAGCCTTTTCAGTATCACGATAATGATGTATGGCTTCCAATCCTTCATAGTTCTGTTGTCTTAGAGCTTCATAAATAATAATATTAGCCGTATTAGATAAATTTAAAGAACGAATATGCTGATCATTCATCGGGATTCTTAAAGATTGATCTTTATGAGCTTGCATAAAATCTTCAGGTAGCCCAGTCGTTTCCTTACCAAAGATAAAAAACTGCTCATCAATCGTTGAATCAGCTAAATTAGCTTCGCTATAAACTCTTGGTGCAAATTTAGAAATCAAGTACAATTTACGATTACCTAAAAACTTCATAAAGGCTGGTAAACTGTCATGGTAAGTAATGTCGACATGCTCCCAATAATCTAGCCCTGCTCGTTTAAGCATTTTATCCTCAGTAGAAAAACCAAGCGGTTCAATCAAATGTAAACTAGTATTAGTTCCTGCGCAAGTTCTCGAAATATTGCCAGTATTAGCTGGCATTAGGGGCTCATAAAGTACGATATGGTTTTTCATCGTTTAACTCCTTTTAGACTTTAACTCTTTTTTATTTTTGAGACGTTCAATAGCTTTTTTCATTTCTTTGATGGTTTCTGGTTCAGATTCCTTCTGCAGTTGGTCATAAATCATACTAATCATCGCTTGATTTTTATCTCTTTGGATTACACTAACAGCATAGGCAGCAGTTGCTCGAATCACTGGTCGTGGATCTTTTTCAATTAATTCAAGCAGATGCGGCAAGGCTGTTCGGTCCCGATAATTAGCCAAAGCGATAATTGCATTTCTTTGCAAGGGCTTCTTGCCTCGCCAAGACCCCGCTAAATGTCCAAATTGTCGTTTAAAGGCTCTATTGCTAAGTGATAACATATTCTTTAATATTGGTTTTACTTCGTCTTGGATAGGCTCCATTTCAGGATGAAGATGAAAATCAATGCCCTTGTTATAAGGACATGAAATCTGACAAATATCACAGCCATAAATGACATGAGTCATTTTTCGGCGATAGTCTTCAGCTAAATGTCCTTTGGTTTGAGTCTGATAGGATAAACATTTCTGCGCATTCATCTTACCGTCACCAAAAAGAGCTTGAGTAGGACAGGCTGTCACACAACGATAACAATCGCCACAACCATATGTAACCCTTTTATCTGGCATAAAAGGAATGTTCGTGATAATTTCACCTAAATAAACGTAACTGCCAAATTCTTTAGTGACCAGCAAACCATTACGACCTATAAAGCCTAATCCAGCTCTTTCAGCCACAACCACATCAATCAATTCCCCCGTATCAACCATCGGTTTAAAACGAGCATCAGGAATTTCTGCTTGGATAAGATCAATAACCCTTTGCATACGTTCTAATAAAATATGATGGTAGTCTTCCCCCCAAGAAGCACGAGCAAAACTACCACGACGTTCTTCTTTATTAGAAGCTGGTTCCTTTCTAAAGTTACTAGGATAAGCCAAAGCAATCGAAATAATTGATTGGGCCCCTTCAAAGATTTTTTCAGGATAGATTCTCTCCTCAATGATAGGATGTTCAAAACCAGTGGTATGTCCTTTCGCCTTTTGCTCTCTTAAACTTTCCTCTAAATGGTCAAAAGGTTCCGCTGTCGTAAAACCGATCTTATCCACTCCTAAGTCTTTCAGCGATTTTTTTAAAATGGATTTGACTTTAATAGCCTCTTCTTTTGAGATCAGTTTGTTCAACTCCTATCTAAAAAAAGCACCATAAACGACAAGCGTTTACAGTGCTTCATAATACAAATTTTTACTCTTCTTCTTCGTCTTTAGCACCAATTACTTCAGGTTCTATCACTTCAGTTTCTTCCTCTTCTTCTGGTTCTTCTGTTGGAGCAGAAACTGAAACGATTGTTTCAGTTGAATCTTCTAAGATTTCAACGCCTGCTGGAACTGCTAAGTCAGCAATTGTCTTAGTGTCACCAATTTCCATTCCAGTAACATCAATTTCAAATGAGTTCGGAATAGTGTCTGGTTTAGTTTCGATTTCCACTGTATTAAGTGTTTGTTCCACAATGCCAATTTTAACTGTTTCTTCGTTAATAATGCTTAATGGAACTTCAACAATAATCTTCTGATCAGCAGAGATAGCTTCTAGGTCAACTGAATAGAAAATATCTTTTAAAGCTGCTTTAGAAAAGTCTTTCAAGATTACTTTTTGCGTTTTACCGTCGTAGTTTAAATCAAAAACCGCGTTAGATCCTTCTTTTTTTAGAAGTGATTCGAATTCGCGACGATCAACTAATAAAGAAGTTGCTTCTAATTTTTGCCCATATAAAACTACTGGAATTTTACCTTCACGACGTGCTTGTTTAGAAGCACCGGTACCTGTCTTTGTTCTTAATTCTGCACTAATTGCCATATATAAGAGCTCCTTTATAACTTATTGCATATAGAATGCTAGATTTGCTGTAAATTTTTACACATAAATTATCATATCAAAAACCAGCTCACAATACCAGTGTTTTATGACTAGTCTTAGTGATTTTTCTATATAATTTTCTTTTTTGCCCTTATTCTTTTAAAAAATAACTACAAACTTAATTTATTTATCTTTGGTAGTGGTTTTTCTACTAGTCGTTTTATCTTTTGTTGTTACTTTTTAGCGCTTTTTTCCTTTTCATAAATATTTGAGGGATTATCTAAATCAATATTTTGTTTATCTTGATTACCTTCTTGAGCAGCCTTAATAAGAGTATAAGTTGACATCTTATAAGCATCACTTGCAATATTTGTTTTATTGGTACTATCACAAGCAGCTAATACAAGAATGGTAATAAGAAATAAACTTACTCTTAAAAATGGGCTTTTTAATTTTCTAAGTTTTCCTTTCTAATTGCTTGTCTTATAACTAGTTAAATCTTAGTCAACCCTTGTGCGATTGTCTAGTCAATCCCCTTATTCTAGCTAGTCTAATTTAAAATAAAAAACAGCCAATCTGGCTGAACTCTCTAAAAAGTATTTTTTAAAAAAATATGAGATTTTTTGCTAAAAATCTTTAGCTTTATTACAAATACCGCCGGAGGGAATCGAACCCCCATCGAAAGAACCGGAATCTTCCGTGATATCCATTACACTACGGCGGCCTAACGATTACCTATTATACCAAACTCAAATTGCTAAAAGCAAGAAATAAGCCAATAAAAAAGGACTAACAATTAATGATGCTAGTCCTATTATAAAAATAAGATTGTAAAAATTATCCACTATTGGTCCATGATTGAACCTTGTCTAGACCTAAGGTAAATTATTGGTGTGGTTGTGCCATCTGGATGAAGACGCTCAATTAAAATCAAACCTGCGTCATTGGCATAATAGATACGGATTGTATCTCCGTTATTCTTTGCCATCTCTTCAACAAGCAAAACATCAGTATAAATTTCTTGACCAATTGTTAGCGAGTCCACCCTACCAATTACTTTTTTCTTAATTTCTTCTTGATAGCCTGATTTAAAAATTGTTCCTTCACTTATATCTACAGGTAGAATGAGTGAAACATTGTCATCTGAAGCATCAGCGGAATACCTCAGGTCTTCCACTACCGTATAATTATCAAAGTAAGCGAGTTCATATAGACCATCGGGCTTAATTTGATAAACGTAGGCTACGGCTTTTGTATCTGTAAACTCTGCGACTTGAAAAACTCCATTTGCATCAGGCATGAATTCCATGATGATATCTTTAGTAAAGTATTCACTTCCATCTCCCACGTATTGATAATTTAAATAATGCACATAAGGAATGAGTTGCTTAAATAGACCGACATCAGCTAGAGGGTCAAAAACAGCTTCATTACTTGTTTCAAAAATTTCTTGACTAGACGGCTCGTCAGTTTGCTCTATCCCTACTTGCTCTTCTGTCGTTTCCTCTTGGCCGTGAACTATTGCTAAAGGATTTAAATTAAAAACCAGGAAAATGCCTAAAAGAGTTAAGAGCAGGTACATTTTTTGAAATTTACTTTTATTCAAATTCATTCTACCTCCCATGTAATTGTTATTATATCTATAATATATCCTTCTTCAACATAACTATTATATCATAGCTAGTTTAAAGGAGGCTTGAGTTAAAATGGAATATTTAATGAAATTAAGCCTGTAACACGCTAATCTTATGAATTTTTTATGAAGACTCATTTTAAGATGTTATTAATAGCGTTTTCTAAAATCCTTATGATATGCTATAGAGACAAGACGTAAGTTAAAGGAGAGAGAAAAATGACAAATTGTATTTTTTGTAAGATTATCAACGGAGAGGTTCCTAGCGCTAAGGTCTATGAAGATGATGAGGTCTTTGCCTTTTTAGATATCACTCAAGTTACCAAAGGACATACTTTAGTCATACCAAAGAAACATGTTAAAGATATTTTTGAGTATGATCCAGAGTTAGCAAGTACCGTTTTTAGTCGAATTCCGAAAATTGCCGACGCCATTAAAAAAAGCATACCAGGTGTTAAGGGCATGAATATTCTCAATAACAATGGAGAAGTCGCCTATCAATCTGTTTTCCATTCACACATTCACCTGATTCCACGTTATCATAAAGAAGAAGGATTTAAATTACATTTTGAAGACCATTCAGATGGTTACACTCAGGATGAATTTCAGCAATTGGCAGCATCAATTAAACAAACAATAGAAAGTGGCGATTAGTATGAAAAATTTCCCACAAGGTTTTCTAACTGGCTTAGCTCTTGGAGTACTAGCGGGGTTAATGAATGCTAAACAATCTGGTGAGAAAACAAGACATCAACTAAAAAAGACTTATAAAGATTTTAAAGTTGATTTCCAACAAGTTGATCAAGACTATGCCCGTTTTCATTCAGCTATTCAGTCATTGACTGCAGAAGCTAAGCAAACTATGGACTTTATTTCTCATTTAACCAATCAAACTAAACAAAAAGTCATGGATGAAACAGAACCTAGAATAAGAAGAATTAAAGAAAATGTTAAGCAATTAAATGAAGATATTGAGGGAATGTCTTCAGCTAATTTAAACTCATATAAGAATTAAATTCAGGTTTTAATTTATAAAAATTATGATGTTTTTTAGAATTTCTAGCTTATATTATCTTTTCTAATCATTAAGTGTTAAGATATATTTATGCTTATGTTATAGCAAATTATAGTAGAACTATAGGAGTGAAAATTAATATGAAAAAATCAATCCGTACTTGGATTTTAACAGCAGCAAGTGTCGCACTTGTTGCATTGCCGAATTTAACAAGCGTTTCAGCTCAAGAGGGTGTAATTGCCACTATTGGAGAGACAACTATCACTGCTGAAGATTTTTATCAAGATATGAAAGAACAATTTGGCTCTACTGCTCTACGCTCAAAAATTATTGAAGCTGTTTTAATTGAAAATGTAGAAGACGCTGAAGGAGCTAAAACAAGAGCTGCTGAAGAAGTTCAGTCACAAATTCAAGAATTAGGTGGAGAAGAGGTATTCCAACAATTCTTATCTTACCAACAATTAGGTAGCGCTGAACAATATGAATACCAATTATATATCCGTAATCTTTTACAAGAAATTGTTGAAGGTCGCATCGATATGTCAGATGAAGCCATTCAAAATTTCTATGATAATGATTACCAACCAATGATGGAAGCACAGCATATTCTAGTTGATACGGAAGAAGAAGCTTTAAATGCTATTGAACGCATCAATAATGGCGAAGAATTCGATACCGTTGCTCAAGAATTATCTAAAGATGGTTCTGCAGAAAATGGTGGATTATTAGCCCCTTTCTCGCCAGGACAAATGGTTCCAGAATTTGAAGAAGCAGTTAAGTCTTTAGCTAATGGAGAAATGACGAGCGAACCTGTTCAATCTGAATTTGGCTACCACGTTATTAAAACAATCAACAATGGTGAAAAGAAACCATTAGAAGAGAGTAAAGAAGAAGTAGTTGAAGCATATAAACAAAGTAAGTATGCTGACTCTAACTTTACCTATGGAATTGTCGGAGAGCTTATTAAAAACTCTGACTTAAAGATTGAAGATCCTGAATTAAAAAATGCAGTAGATGATTTAATCAATTTAGCTGACCAACCAGAGGATGCTTCTGCTGAGGAAGTACCTGCTGCTGAAGAGGCTCCTGCTGAAGAAGCGCCAGCCGAATAGAAACTATTTTAAATATAAAAAGGTTGAGGAAAATCCTCAACCTTTTTTGTTTTACTGTATTAAAATATTAAAGCGTTTCACGTGATTTTTGCTCTTTAATTAAGTTATTAACTTCTGCCATCAATGCTTTCGGCAAGTCTTTAGTATCCATTAATTCATTATGAACAATAAAGTGTTCAAGTTCATAAAGATTTATAATCCATGGAGCTACATCCTCAGCATTGGCTTCTTCTCTATCAGCAAACCAATATTCAAAAGTAAAGAGCGTAGTATCTTTTTCTCCAGGATCAATTGTTAGAACCATATCGTCATTTTTCCATAAATAGGCCAATAAATGTCCTTCTTCAACATCTGTTAACATCAAATGATGCGCTTGTCCATTTCTTGTTACTTTAAATGACCCACCTGGTTTGCAGTCAATCATCCTCATATCTGACTTCCACTTAGATAAGTATTCATTATCAGTCAAATGGTTCCATACTGCTTCCGGAGTTGCATTAATTTCTCCTTCAAAGAATAGAGAAAAACCAAGATCAGTTTGAGGGTTTTCTACTTGTTCATGGTGACAACCACATCCATGATGGTAGTTATGTTCTGCATGATGATGGCATCCACATAAGTGCTCAGAGTTCGATTTAGAATGATTAACTTGGCATTGACTCTCATGATTAGACGCATGATTTTTGCAATTACATTTCTTTGGATTGCTATTATCTGTCATTTATTTGCCTACTTTCTGAAATTTGGTTTATAAAAACTACGACGATCCAATGGGAAAATTTGAGCACTTTCTTGACCTTCTTGTGTCTTATCTAAAACAGACAAAATCATATTAACAGTAGCATCTAAATTATCAATATGGTGAAGAATTTCTGCTTCAAGAATACGCGGTTGAACAGGACTACCATATTCCAATTTACCATGATGTGCTAGTACAACGTGCTTTAATAAAACAACGGCTTCTTTATTAGGATCAATACCAATTTGTTGACATACTTGTTCAATCATTTCTGACATAATGACGATATGACCTAACATTTTACCTTTAAAAGTATATTCGGTTGAGATAGCTCCAGATAGTTCAATTGTTTTGCCGATATCGTGAAGTATCAGTCCACCAATAAGTAGGCTAGAATTTATTTGCGGATAGATAGCCAAAAGTGCTCTAGCAATTTTCAACATAGAAACAGTATGATAACTTAAACCGCCTGCCATTGCATGATGGTTTCTTTTAGCAGCTGGATAGCTGTAAAAAGCTTCTTCATGTTCACTCAAAATTTTTCGCACAATTCGATTAATATTCGGTTCTTGAATGAGAAATAAAGCGTCATTAATCTGTTCTTTTATATCATCAATTTTCATAGAAATTCGTTCAACATAAAGTGTTGGATCGTTGGGTTCTCCTTCTTCAGCTAAACGAAGTGCTTTAATTTTTACTTGAGGACTTCCTTGATAAGTATCCCGATTAGCTCTCAGAAAAACAACCTTACCGACTTGGAATTTGTTAATTTCTTCTTCAGTAGCAGACCAATACATACCATCCATAGATCCAGAACGGTCTTGAAAACGGAAGGCAATAAATGGTTTGCCATTTCTAGCGGTTCTCACATCTGCTGCTTTAATAAGAACATAAATTCCAAATTCGTCTCCTTCATTAATCTCATATAATAAACTCATTTAGCTCTCCTCCTGGGTTGAATTCGTTTCTATTAGCTCGTCTAAGTTAATCATCGAATCAATCGCTAATGTATCCGCAGCCATTTGATCAAAAGTAAAGAATAAAACTTGATGATTTTGACTGATGGTCTCTAAAACTTTATACATGCTTGCTTTACGTATTTCGTCGAAGTTCACAAAAGCATCGTCGATTATGATAGGCATTGATACCATTGAAGAGGCATTCACTATAAAAGCTAAACGTAGAGCGACATATAATTGCTCCAAGGTTCCTTGCGAAAGTTCATGAGGTGAAAACAGCACATCTGAAAACTGTTTAACTTTGATTCCAGTTTTATTCAATTTAATTTGATCATAACGCCCATAGGTTAATTTAGAAAAAATTTCATTAGCCATTTTATTCATTTCAGGAATCGGATTATCCATTCCTTGTCTTAATGTTTGATAGATTAAATCGACAGCAATTTTTTTCTTACTCCACTCTTGAACATATTTAATGATTTCTGCTTTCTTATCTTCCAGTTTTTGTTGTAAGACTTGATAACTTCCATCTTGCTCAAGCTGATTTAAAGCCACTTCAATATTTGCACGCTGATATTGATGAGGTTGTACACGACTTTTATTAAGCGTTAATTCATTTTGAACCTTATTATATTGATTGATTAATGACTGTTTACTTTCGATAGCTGACATCTCATTTTCATAACCTCTAATCTGCTCACTATACAAGTGACGTTTTTCTTTGAGTTGCTGAATTTGATTATTGGCTTGAACTTTTTGTCTAAAGTCAACTTGGTCAAAGGAGTTTGTTGATTGATAAATTGATTCAATGATTTCTTGCTGCTCTTGTAGATGTTTTTTCTCTTGAGCAATGATATCTTGAGCATTTCTTATACGTTCCTCCATCGCTTTACCACGTTCCACTTGACGGGCGATTGAAACTTCAGTTTCTTCAACGTGGTGTATAAGAACCTTGATACTTTGATCTCCCAAAGGAAAACGCTCAAGTAGTGGAGCGATTTGTTTGCGCCATTTGGCAATCTCGACATTGAGGTCATTTCGCTCTTCTTCATATTGTTGACGAATTGTTTCAGCTTGAAAGTACTCTTTAACCGGATTCGATTTAAGAACAATTTCTGCATCTGCAGTTGGATAAAAGCCTAAGGCAACTAACCATCGTTGCTGCTCTTGTCTTTTTCTGACTAAGTTTTCTTCAACCGATCGAAGATTGGCTTCTCGTTGATTGATGTCTTGACCTAGTTCTTGACTTCTATCTTGATAATGGCGCTCTTTTCTTTGTAATTCAGCCATTTTCTCAATTGCTGGAGAGGAATGAAATTTCTTTTTATATTTTAGATGCTCAAAGAAGACATAAGCGGTTGAAAGTATACCTAATCCGATTAAAATCAAAGCAATCCAACGGAAATTCGCCCCTGTCTGATTAAGTAAATGATAAATACCCATTGCTAGTCCTAAAATGATTGAAAGAGCCCCTATAAGATAATGCCTAATATTTGTAGCTTGTTGTAATTGAGCTCTTTCATTCATACGCATACTTTCTAGTTTTGCGTGCTGCTGTCTAACTGTGACAGAGTAGGTTTGCAATTCTTTTCGCTGATCTAGGAAAACTTTTCTCTCTGCTTGAATAGAATCTTTTTGTCCTTCAAAATCATCTATGGCCGCTTGAATTTCGTAACCTTGCTCGATTTCACGGTCAAACTCTGAGGACTTCTTTACTTTTTCAGGATAAAACTGTCCTTCACGAGCCAGTCGAGCCATAGTATTGGTTTGTTCTTGAATTCTTTCTAAAACGTGTTCTAAACGTAAATCCACCTTTTTAATATGGGCGGTATCACTTGACCATTGTCTCCTTTGGTCTTCGTGGTTTTTTCCCCAATTTAGACGGGTTAGGGTACTCATTTCATTGTTTAAATTGTGAATACGCTCTTGCATTTGTTGTATAGTCTTTTGACTATCATTTTTGGTCCGAACAGCCTCTTCTAATTTTTCTGGCATATCCTTATCCATTTTAGTAAAAACTAATTGCTCTAACTCTCTTTGAGCGACGAGGTCTTTTTGATAAATATCAAACCTTGTCATCAACTGATCCAATTGTCTTTGCTTTTCTTCTAAATCATGAATAGACTGATTAAGACCTTCAATTTGATCTATTTCAGCTTGCTGTTGGTCGAACAGGTCATCATACTTCGCCATATTTTGCTTCATTTTCTCAATGGATTGACTAAGTTCTTCAAATTCCAATAACGCTTGATTAAGTTTAGGATTTTTCCCCTTTAATTTATAAAGTTGCCCCAGATCTTTTTCGAAATATTTAGCCACAGAAAGAAATTTATCTGATCCAACCGTTCCGATTGATAGGAAATAATCACCCAATTTTTCTGCATCAACATTTGACAGTTCCTGCAAATTTTGCAGTGAAAAGGCATAAAAGGAGTCAAAGAGGTTTTCATCTAATCCACTTAAGATTTGATCTAACACTAGTTGTTCAAGCTCATGCCCTTTTGTATCTGTTAAAGTTAGACCTCTATTAGTTCTTTCCACCCAAATATCTCCATGGCTAGTTTCTTTTAAAAGAATTCTGCCCCCATATACTTCACTAAGTTTGGGTTCATAGCGATTAATTTGATTGACCCGTCGATGTTTAGAAGGAAATCCGAAAAGAATACTTCGAATAAAAGATTGGAGTGTTGATTTCCCAGCTTCGTTCTGACCAAAAATCAACTGTAATTGATCATCTAAATCAAAGCGTTGATTAACCCATTTACCGTATCCATAGATATCAAGGGTGCTAATCTTCACTATCAATCGCCTCCTTAAATTCAAATCCGATTGCTTGAATCATTAACTCTTGTGCTGATCGAATAGATTCCTTCTTCAATTCTTCATCCAATGATAAATCTGACATCCTTTGCTTAATAATTGGGTGGTCAAATAATTCTGCTAGACTTTCATGATATGCTTTACCTTCTTGCATATCTTGACAAGCCGCTTGGAAGCTAGTTTTTAATGTTTTATCATATTCGAAGGCATCTAATACCATTTGACGCTCAAGCTTTACCCTAACAATAATCGCGAATTTTTCGATCGACTGGGGTTCAGTGAGTATCGATTCAACCTCACCTTTTTCAATTTGTTCTTGTATATCGATTGGCAAACGTTGTGCATTTTTTAAAGTTAAAGAAATAATCTTCGAAGGTAGGCCCTTATCAACCTCATCTTTAAAGTTATTGACTAAGGATTCTATCGCCCATAACAAATCATTAACTTGCCAGTTTTCCTGACACTCTATGATTTCATCTCTCCATTCAATTTCAGCTAAATGAATAAATTCAGATTTTACCTTTTGATCGACTTCTAAGGTGACTAAATAGGCTCCCTTGTCGCCAATCTCCAGGCGATTTCTACCTTGAGGACTACCAGCATATTGAATAAGCGGGAATGTGGATAAAGTATTTGCCTGATGGATATGTCCAAGAGCCCAGTAATCATAATTTTTTGAGATTAGTTGCTCCAATGTAAAAGGAGCATAATTTCCCTTTTGCGTCGTACTTAACAATTCCCCGTGATATAAACCTACGGTAAAGTCCGTTTCATTGTTTTTTGCAGGGAATTCTTGGGCCTTGGACTCATGAATCCAACGTTTATTATAAGAAAAACCATAGAAGCGACAAGTTTGATTATCATTTGTCTTTATATCGATATGGTCAATCGACTCATCTTTAAAGACGTAAACATTTTCAGGATATTGCATCAGTAAGCGTTGGTTATTAAGAAAGTCATGATTCCCATGACAAATAACCACTGGGATTTCTGCTGCTTTCAGTCGTTCTAATTCTTTTAAAAAAGCATGTTGAGCATAAATTGTTTGTTTTTGAGTATCATAAATATCTCCTACAATAACAACAGCGTCTACATCTTCTTTAATAGCGTATGAAACGCCTCGATGGAATGCCTTATATGGAGCTTGGATTAGAACTTCTTGTAAGCTAGGGTATTGTTTTTGCATTCCAGCAAAGGGGCTATCTAAATGTAGGTCAGCAAAATGCATGAAACGCATCTCGGTCTCCTCTCTCCAAAATAATTGGTTGATAAAAGCAACTGAAAGAACCTCGAAAGATAATTGTTCGATGGCTTCCAGTTGCCAAATTCAAATTTATTCAGTTGGCGCTTGATATAAGTCTTGTAGTGGCTTGGTAATAATTTGATTGATTTCTTCCATTAGAAATCCGAGTTGTTGTTCGTTTTCCATTAACTTCTTAATTGAAGGGTTTTCCATTACTTTTGCATACAAGTTTTGAACTTCTGTGATTTTCTCTTCACTCGGCTGTTCAGTCATTGTCTGAAGTGACTGTGAGACCTGACGAAACTCTTCAAACAACTGATTGCTTTCAGGATCTTTCTTTATTTCTTCGAGTGCCGATTTTACATTCAAATAAGCTGGCAACTGTCGTAATTCGCGTTCTAAAGTGTTAGCTGTATCATAAATATTAATGTTCATAATAACCTCATTTCTATATGATAATAGTATCAATTTTTAGTCTTTTTTTCAATCAAACTGAGGTGAAAGCACCCATTTTTATTGGGCGTTTTTTAAATAGGTAGGTCTAAGTTTTCGATCCAATTGATAACCTCTTGTGTTTTTTCACTACTAAAAGATTTAACCTTTTCCCAAAGATTACTTCCGTTCTCTTTAAGTGTTGAAAAAAGTTCTCCGTCAAAGTTGAAATCAACATTTTCCAACCAATCACCACCCATTTTACCATTGGTATCTGCTTCCATTTGCGAAGCGTAGCTGACATCAAATGGTGTTTGTGGCGAGTATGCCATCATGTAAGAAGTTTGACTATTAAATAATCTCCCCATGCCAGTTGGCATAATTTCATCCAAATTAGCACTTTCTACGTCATCCAGACCAATCCATGTCGCTATCGCAAAATCTGGGGTATAACCAACCATCCAACGGTCTCGCGTTTGGGTTGAACCGTCTGATACTTCAGTTGTTCCTGTTTTACCAGCAATCAAACCTGTATTAGGGCCTGCGCCATATCCAGTACCATTGCCACCATATGTATCTAACATCATGCTGGTCATATCTGCGGCAATCGTTTTGGTCATGATTAAGTGACGTTTAGGTTTTTCGTTATCATATACAACTTTCCCAGAAATATCTTCAATTCGTCGAATAAAGTAAGATTCATTTCTTATTCCCTTATTAGCAAAAGTCGCATAAGCTGAGGCTAATTGCACAGGGCTTACTCCTGTCGAAAAAGCCCCTAAGGCCAAGGTCAACTGCTGGTCTTGTTGGGGAACTTCAATACCAAATTGATGCAGTTTATCGACTGCGGTTTGAATTCCTAATTTATCTAGTAAATAAACAGCGGATGTATTTTTACTTTGTGATAAAGCATAGTATAAGGGGACTTCTCCTCTAGGATCCGTTTGACGATTAAAGTTTTCTGGAGCAAATTGATCCTTACCATAAGCCTTAACAACATCAGGAACCATCGAATGCATATTAAATCCATTCTCAAGAGCTGGTAAATAAACTGCTAAGGGCTTAATGGTCGATCCAGGAGCACGATACATATCGCTAGCACGGTTAAAGCCGCGATAGACATATTCTCCTCTTCCTCCATAAATTGCCATAATTCCCCCAGTACGAGTATCAACTATCGCACTTGCGCTTTGAACAATCGGCGCATCATATGCCCCATCATTAAATAAATAAGCATTCTCTTGATAAGCGTTATTAAGACCTTGTTGAGCATTGATATCTAAATTAGTATAAATTCGATAGCCCTTGGACATAAGGTCTTCTTCAGGGATGTTTACCTTACGAATAGCTTCATTGATCACCGCATCAAAGTAAAATGGATATTCATGTCCAGAACTGGCTGGAACATAATTGTCTAAAAGAGGTATAGACATTGCTTTGTAATCCTCTGCGTTAGAAAATGAGATAACCCCTTCATCAGCCAAAAGATCAGCAATGACATTTCGTCGGTCAATAGCTGCTTGATAATCATCAATTGGATTATATAAGGAAGGACCTTTTAAGATACCGGTTAGAACCATTGATTGATTCTGATCTAATTGGTAAGCATTAATGCCAAAGTATTTTTGAGCCGCATCTTGAATGCCCCAGACTCCATTACCAAAGTAGGCATTGTTTAAATACATTTCAAGAATTTGATCTTTTGAATAAGTTTTCTCAATTTCAAGTGCTAGAAACAATTCTTTTAATTTACGTTGAAAAGTTTGATCCAAGCTGAGAAAAGCATTTTTAGCTAATTGCTGTGTTAAAGTGGAGCCTCCCCCACCAGAAGTATTGCGATTAATAACTAAACGCAAAAAAGCTCGACCAATTCCAATTGTATCGAATCCATTGTGATCATAAAAGCGCTTGTCTTCAGTTTTAACAACTGTTTCTTGCATTAAGGGAGATATCTCATCTAAGGTCACATAGCTTCCTTTTTGCGATAAGAGTGTACCTACATATTGATCTTGCTTGTCATAGATTTCTGTTTTTGTTTGCAGGGAATCTTGCAGTTGTTTAACATCAGTCGTTTTCGCAATAAAAACCAAATAAGAGGTTAAGAATAAGGTAAGTGATAAAGCAATAAACACTAACCACTTCCATCCTCGGTAATAGCGCCAAATATTTTTGATCCCTTGAAATATTTTATGTTTACTCGATTGCATTTTAAATTTCTCCATTTAATCATTCACCTACTTTGTTAATTCTATCCTAGACAGAATTATATCGACCGCCTTCCAACTAAAGGCCGAGGTCAATCTTTTTATTAAATTATACTAAATGATTAAGAAAATTTATGAAAGATTGTATGACTTTTGCCTAAGTATTCAAATAGCCATCTAACTGATGTCTCAATGAAACATTTTTAGAAGGCTAATAATTGAAAATTAATTAAATTCTATAAATTGACAGATGTATTTAAAAGTTCATCATAAACAGCTTTATATGCTTTAGCAGGTGCAGTCCAAGAGAAATCTTTACCCATGGCTTGCTTCACTAACTTCTGCCAAACTTCCTTTTGATTAATATAAATATCTAAGGCCATATTAATGGTAAAAAGTAAATTGTCGCGGTTAAAACCTTTAAATGAAAAACCGGTTCCCTGGCCAGTATATTTATTATAAGCTTCGACAGTATCTTTTAAGCCTCCTGTCTCATGCACTAGAGGCAGTGTGCCATAGCGCATGGCAATCATTTGCGAGAGACCACAAGGTTCAAAAGCAGATGGCATCAAGAAAATATCGCTGGCAGCATATATTTGCTGAGCCAGTCCAAGATCAAATTGAATGCAAGCTCTCAGTTGATCAGGGTATTTCTGCTCGAAATAGCGAAATGAATCTTCAAAGTGTTGGTCTCCAGTACCTAAAATAACCATTTGAACATTTTGTTGCAGTAAATCATCCATAATTTGCTCAACTAATTGCAAACCTTTTTGGTCTGTCAGCCGGCTGACGATTCCAATTAAAGGGATCTGATTATCTTGTTTAAGAGTAAGTTGCCTTTGAAGGTAGCTTTTTACTTTAGCTTTGTTTGAAAGATCTGATTGATCATAATGATAAGGCAAATAGCTGTCTGTCTTGGGATTATTGATTTCTAAATCGATTCCATTAATAATTCCTTTAAGTTTCCATTCATTTCGCCTTAATACTGCATCTAAACCTTCACCAAATTCTGGAGTTAATATTTCTTGAGCGTAGGTCGGACTGACCGTTGTTACTCGATCGGCAAAGTTAATACCACCCTTAAGGTAATTCATATTGTTGTGGTACTTCAAACCATCGTCGGTAAAGGTATTAAAGCCAGTGCCAAAGACATTCGAAAGCATGGATGCATCATAAATCCCTTGAAAACGTAAATTGTGAATAGTGAGTACTTTTCGAATGTTTTTTAAGGATTCCTTCCAGTGATAACGATCGATTAAAAGAGCGGGTATCATAGCCGTTTGCCAATCATTGCAATGAATAATTTCTGGTATCCAATTAATTACTTCCAGCATTTCAATGATAGCAGTTGAAAAATAGGCAAAGCGTTCGCCATCATCCCATTCTCCATATAAAGAAGCGCGATCAAAATAAGCCAAATTATCAATGAAGTAATAGGTTACTCCATGGTCCTTCAATTGCTTAATTCCACAGTAGACATTTCGTTGCCCCAGTTGGAAACGAAAATGTGCAATTTCTTCTAGCTGTTGCGCATATTCATTAGCCATTTGACTATAGAAAGGAAGCACCACACGAACATCAAGCTCGGGTTCCTTCGCTAACTCTTTTGGCAATGCAGAAGCGACATCTCCTAGACCTCCTGTTTTAAAGAAAGGAGCCGCTTCAGCTGAGGCATAAAGTATTTTCATTTAAATCCTCCTAATCTACCCTTGCATCCACAATTTCATTTTTAGCTTTTACAATTAATTTATCAGGGCGTCCACGAATCACTGTGCCGGGCTTAACCACGACATTTTTATCTAAAATGGCGTACTCTACTGTGGCTCCCTCTCCAATTTCAACCCCTTGTTGAATAATTGAATTTCTCACACTAGCATTCTCCCCAATTTGAACTCGCCGATTAATTAAAGAGTCGATTACTTCACCGTAAACGGTCGTTCCAGTTGCTAAAATTGCATTTCGCACATAGGAACGCTCATGGTAATAGGTTGGAATTCCATTTTTGGATTTGGTACGAACAGCCTGATCCGTATGGAATAAAGCTGCAAAGGATAAATGGTTTAACATGTCCATATTGGCTTGATAGTAGGCTTCTACCGTATTAATATTTGCGGTATAACCAGTATATTCATAAGGATGAATGCTATAATCCAATAAATAAAACTGAATAAGATCATCTATTTCAAGATACTGCTCTTCTCTATCAGCTCGGTCAATTAAAGCTAAAAGAATGTCTACAGATAGAAAATACATATCTAAGCTGGAACTAACGGATGCAAGAGCGGGTTTTTCTGAGTTAGGTAATAGATCGACGATATTTTTTTCTTCATCAAACGCAACGATGCGTTCGTTGGGATGGTCCATCCCTATAGTCGATGCAATCACATTTTTATAAACTAAAGTTACATCTTTCTTACTTCTAATGTGCGATTGACGTAAGTCATTAATATTTAAATTAGCGATAATCTTCGATCCAGATACAAAGACATACTTAGCTTTCGATCTTTCTAAGAAGATTCGATGATTATAATAGTAGTCTTCATGGTCGTTCTCTCGATGATAACGCGCCTTCCAGTCTTGTTGAGAGAAGGTGAAAATACCTCCTCTAATCCGTGAATCAAGATTCCATGAGGCTCCTGAGCGGATATGATCATACAGAGAGCGTCCGGACTCACCAATAAACATAGCCACCGATTGAACTTGAGCGTAAGAAAGAGAAGATAAAATAAAATCAATAATGCGATAACGACTCGCAAATGGCAAAGCTGCGATAGGACGATTATAAGTTAAAGGATATAGAGGTTGATTGTCTTCTGTTAAATTTAAAATTGCACAAGTCTTATGCTGAACCATTTAATTCTTCCTTTCTATCTGATCGCCAAAACCGACAACTGCAATGTCTCTTTCTGTTCCAATCACCATTGCTCCATCTGCTATTCGAGCATTCTCGCCAACAATTGCATACTCAATTCGACAAGATGCTCCAATCCTAGCATTAGCCATGATCACTGAATCGGTAATCTGAGAATCCAGCCCCACCTTTACGTTTTCGGAAAGAATAGACCGGTGAATTTCTCCTGATACATAACATCCATCAGTAACAAAGGAATCATAGATCGCCGCATGGTCCGTCACTACTTGCGGAGGTAGAACCGGATTATTCGAGTAGACACGCCAATCAGGATTGGAGTGATAGAGTGGGTGATCTTGATTCAAAATCTCCATATTTGCTTCCCATAAGGATGAAATAGTTCCCACATCTTTCCAGTAACCGTCAAAGGCATAAGCATAAGATGCTTCATCATTGGCTAAATAAAGTGGAATAACGTGTTTACCAAAATCTTCTAATTGATTATCTTGATCTTGATCTTCAATTAAATAGTTACGTAATTTCTGCCAATTGAAAATGTAGATCCCCATTGAAGCCAAATTTGATTGTGGCTGATCAGGTTTTTCCTCGAATTCAACGATACGATCATTTTTATCTGTGTTCATAATTCCAAAGCGTGTTGCTTCTTTGATAGGCACAGGTTTCACAGCAACTGTTAAAGAAGCGCCTTTTTCTTTATGAAAATCTAACATCTTTGAATAATCCATTTTATAAATATGATCTCCAGATAAAATTAAAACATATTCTGGATTAACAGAATCGATATAGGTTATGTTCTGATAAATAGCATTTGATGTCCCTTTAAACCACTTTTCTCCATCAGTGGATGAATAAGGTTGTAAAATAGTTGTGCCACCACCGCTAGCATTAAAGCCCCAAGCCTCCCCATTAGCGATATGACCATTTAATTCTAGAGGTTGGTACTGAGTAATGACCCCCACTTTATGAATGTTAGAATTTGCACAGTTACTTAAAGCAAAGTCAATAATACGATACCTTCCTCCAAATGGCACTGCGGGCTTAGCAATCTGCTTGGTCAAAACGCCCAACCTACTTCCTTGACCTCCGGCTAGTATCATCGCAATCATTTCATCTTTCATTTTAGCGTTTGGATACTAACTGCTTAGCATCCTTCTCCTTTCTATCTTGATGCAAATTTATATGTTCAATAAATTGAACGGATAAAGCTGGAACTTCAATCAAACAACAATAATCTTGCTTACAACAGCTTTTATTTTTTGCTTGGTAAAACTTTTGCCAATTTTGTTGATAACCTGCAAATTGATCTGCTTGACTATTAAGATAGACAAGAAAATCTCCACTTTCAGGGACACCTAATTCCACATCATAATAATGATTTTTTGAAAAATTAATCATTATCACAGAGTATGATTGTTTGTTTTTAGACCAACGAATAAAACTTAGCAATCCTCTCTCTAAATCATCCGCATCCAAAACTGTTATTCCTTCTGGATGATGATCCAATTGATAAAATTCTGGCCTATTTAAGCCAATCTTATTGATAGTTCGCATAAACGCTTGATATTCACTATTATATTCTTGCTTTAGTCCTTGCCAATCTAATTCTTCATAATAACGCCACTCTATAAATTGTCCCAATTCATTACCCATAAAATGAAGTTTTTTACCAGGTTGAGCTAACATATAGGCATGTAAAAGTCTCAAATCAGCAAATTGATCATAGCGACTACCTGGCATTTTAGCTAGCAAGGATTTTTTCCCATGAACAACCTCATCATGAGAGAAAGGAAGTAAGTAACGTTCTTTAAATTGATACATAAAAACAAAAGTAATGAGACGTAATTGAGCTGGCCTTTGATTGTAAGGAAGTTGGAAAAACCGTAAGACATCATTCATCCAACCCATATTCCATTTATAATCAAAACCCAATCCTCCATGAGCAATATCCAAAGTTATTCCGCTAGATGAAGTGGCTTCTTCAGCAATCATATAAACCTCAGGATAGTAATCTTGAACCCATTGATTCATTATGCGTAAGAAATGATAGCCTTCAAGGTTGTCATTTCCTCCATATTTATTAGGCGTCCAGGGACCTTGATCAAAATCGAGATAAAGAATATTTGAAATAGCATCTGCTCGAATACCATCCAAATGAAATTCAGACAGCCAATAATTTAAATTTGAGATTAGAAAAGATTGTACCTGTAATTTTCCAAGGTCAAAATTTAAACTACCCCAGCTAATATTTTTAGCTCGTTGAGGATCTGCATACTCATAACAAGCCTGACCATCAAAATATGCCAAAGCATTCGCATTTTGATTGAAATGACCAGGTACCCAATCAAGAATGACACCAATGCCTTCTTGATGAGCATAATTAACGAAATATTTAAAATCTTCATTACTTCCATATTGACCAGCGACTGCGTAATAGCCGGTTACCTGATAGCCCCAAGAAGGAGCATAAGGAAAGGCAGTTAGAGGCATAAACTCAATGTAGTTATAACCCATTTCTTTAACATAAGGAACTAAACTGTGAGCTAACTCTTTAAAAGAATAAGATCTTCCATCGGGATGCTGTCGCCATGAACTCTGATGAACTTCATAAATTTGTAAAGGACTGTCAAATTTATCTTTAGCCTTGCGTGCTTTTAGCCACTTTTGATCATTCCATGGGAATGGTGTGAGATCTTCGATAATCGATGCATCTTGAGGGGGGGTTTCAAATCGCATAGCGTAAGGATCAATTTTATATTCAATGTGATTATTTCCATGATCCATTCCATATTTATAACAATGTCCTGCTTGAGCGTTTTCAACATATAGACTCCATACACCGCCATCAAGTTTTTCCATCCATAGATTTTTCCAATTAGAAAAATCGCCTTGTAAATATACCTGCCAAGCATTGGGTGCCCATACACTAAACTGATAACCTTTTGAATTTGACTGAACCTGCTTGGCACCTAAAAAATGATAGGCTTGGTCATGCAATTGTGTTGAAAACTTTTCTATTTCTTTGTTTAAGCTACTTCGATCCAAGGAAAATGTCATTGGCAACCTTCCATTCTTATAATTGATAAGTTTGAGACGGACTATTAAGTGAATTGGGTAACTTGTTCAATTACCAATATTGTAACGGAACGCCCTCTAATTTAAAAGAATAATCCCATGACAAAGCCCATTTTAAAGTCAAAATGATATGTTCATTAATATTGAAATTAATTAGTTATAAATATTAAAAATTTAAGCTCTAAAACTCTTGTTTTTTAAATTCATACAAAAAAGCCTCTAACTGACTGAATTTCAGAAAGTTAAAGGCTCTTTTATAAGGGACACTCCATAAGAGTGTCGGTGAGTAACTAGTACTCACGAATCGCAAAATATCCTAAGATACTGCAAGTTGCAGTTCACAGCTCCAACTTGCTCTGTCGCCTTCCTGGCTTGAGCTCTTAGCTCTAGACAGCTTGCTTCCAATCTACCAGATTGTATTCGACTCATCGCATGTATAAATCTTACCATAAGCAACGGGCATAGACAAGCTTATACTGCTAAGTTTTTATTATCCATCACTTCCAGTCGATAGCCATCAGGGTCAGATACAAAGAAGTAAGAAGCTTTTTGACCTGGAAGTCCTTTGAGCTCTGTTGTTTCGTAACCAGCTTCCTTACATTTTTGATGTTGCGCTTGAAGATTATCCACTCCAATAGCCATGTGAGAGAATCCATCTCCGATAGTATAGCCTTCCGAGTCATAGTTATAGGTTAACTCTAATTCAAAATCTGATCCAGGAACTTGTAAATAAAGCAAATCGAACTGATGTTCTGGAAAGCGACGATCACGCATCACTTTAAAATCAAAAACTTCCGTATAGAAAGTCAAGCTCGCTTTTCTATCTTTAATTCGATAGCAAGTATGTAACAATTTTTGTGTCATTATAATTCCTCCTGTATTTTTTACATATCTAGGCTTTGGAAAGCCATTGGTACAAGTTCACTGACTGTTGTTTGATAGATGGATTGGTCCTTACGTGTTAAATAGACAGGAGTGTCAGGCTCTGCCATTTCTACCAATACTTGACGGCAAATTGAGCAAGGCATTAAAAAGTCTTCCGTATCCCCTGCTACTGCAATTGCCTCAATAAAACCTGGACGGTATCCTTCGGATACAGCCGTAAAGATTGCTGAGCGCTCTGCACAATTAGTAGCACCAAAGGACACATTTTCAATATTAACACCTGTATAAACTTTACCGTCCTTAGTTAACAATGCTGCTCCAACGGGAAAATTTGAGTATGGGCAATAGGCTCTTTTTACTGCTTCACGAGCTTGTTCCATCAAAGAATTAATTGTTGTTTGATCCACTTTGATCCTTCTTCCTGTGTGTGATAATTAGTGATTTTATTCATCAATTTGAAGATTAATAATTTGATCTTGTTGTATACTTGCAATTAATTGGCGGATATTATCCGAAAAGCTCACCCATGAATAATAAGAAAAGCCAGTCATCATATAATATGCCGCACTATCAGCTGAACCGAGGTCTTCTTCAATTTCTGCTACTGTGATAGAACCATTGTTTTCATAATCTGTTAGCAGAGACTGGAAATCTTTACCTTCTTTAAAACAATTTTCATCGAAATAATGGAAATTAGCTTGCAACAATTGTTCTTCACTATAAATAAAGTTAAGATAGACTAAATTATTTTTAGAAAGAAAGTAATATTCGTCCGACTCTAAGTTATCTTGCTTTTTGCTCTTACTTGCTTGTCCTAATTGTTCGATAATAGATTCTCGAGAAAAATTATCAGCCGTAATCTCTGTCTGGATTCTGGATTGATAAAGCTTAATTTGATCTTCAAGACTTATAATATTATCTTGATAGTCATCAAATGCAACTATTTCAGACTCAGCTAAGGAAGCGGGTATCATGCCCTTTAATTTCTCTTCTAGAGGACGCTTATCGTCTTCTAAATCCTCTGACTTTTCATCTGTTGGATCAGGAATTTCTTTCTTTTCTGCTAATTCAAGGGTTAGTTGAGAATTGATGCCCTCAATCTTTTGGCTTTTTAAAAATTCATTGATCAGATAGTCTGATAAAACCGCTTGCTCTCTAAAATAAGCTAAACGATAGTCATCTTGCTTGTCTTTAGACGATACTTCTACTAACAGGCCGTCATCTTCCATAATATTCCCTTGCAGACTGGCCATTATTTGAAAATCTTTGGCAACAGCACGAGCTATTTCAATGGATTGATTTTGTTCTTCAATAAATTCGAGGGCCCCATAATATTGACTGGCTAGATAGACTAACTGATCGACTTGATAGATAGCAATTAATTCCATACCATATGGGGCATCTTCTCTTAAAAGGAAGGACTCCATACGGTAATTTTCTTCTAAATCGAGGGTCGTTCTTTTAGGTTCTAGATCATATTTCTTAGCCAATTGTTCTACTTTATACTCCACATCAAACTCTGTTAAGGAATCTTTTAAGGTTCGTAACTGTTGATCTTCTTGATCACTAACTTCAGTTGTTAAGTCATTTACTATCTCAATAGACATGTCATAAAAATCAGACTCCGTTTGGGCGTGGCTAGTCGGCAGTCTTAAAAAGAGGCTGAAAATAATGAAGGTAATACTTATAACTATTCTCTTGAAGACTTGTTTACTTTTTTTCATTAATTGTATCCAAATCATAGATTAATCGATCCTCAGAATATAAAACAGGAATACCCACATTGCCATTTTTTTTAACTTCATCGAATTCATTACGACTATCTCTTAATTTAAGAAACTCTTTTAAATTCTTCATTGAATCAGTTATATTGACTGCTTTGTAGCTCACTTCCATTTGATCTAAGCGGCTAATAAAAGCCTCCGTATTCGGACATTTATCAGAAAAATAAACTATGTTCATAACTTTTCCTCCTATATCATACTAATATTATTATACAATAGATTCCTCAAAAGACCTACTCAAGCATCATGCTAACTTTCATTGAAAATTTTACCAAGAAGGGCTAAACTGAAAAAGTATTGAACTATGGAGGGCAATTTATGAAAAAAACAATTGATTGGATTTGGCGCTTTGTCAAAGGCATGTTCATTGGATCAGGCTTTATTTTACCCGGAGTCTCTGGTGGTGCTTTAGCGGCAATTTTTGGTTTATATGAACGAATTATCCGTTTTCTAGCTAATATCACTAAAGACTTCGTTGAAAACATCATTTTCTTCATACCTGTCGGTTTAGGTGCCCTGTTTGGCATAGTCATCCTATCCTTCGGGGTTAGCCATGTTCTCGAAAATTATGAAACTTATGTCATGTGGTTTTTTGTAGGATGCATAGTGGGTATGATTCCTTCACTGTGGAAAGAAGCTAGTCAAGAAGGACGCAATCAGTCAGATTTGATTGTAATGGTTCTTTCTTTTATTGCGGCCTTATGTTTGCTTATATTTGGACAATCATGGTTTGGCGGACAGGTTTCAGCAAACTTCTTTACTTGGATGATCGCAGGAGCTTTGATTGCATTAGGAGTTCTGATTCCGGGATTGAGCCCTTCAAATTTTATTCTTTACATGGGCATGTACAAGCTAATGTCTGATGGGTTCAAAAGTTTAGACCTGACTGTAATTATTCCAATTGGAGTTGGTGGTCTATTAACAATACTGCTCTTGTCTAAACTAATTGAGAGAATTTTTGACCGCTACTATGCAAAGTTCTTCCACTTTATTTTCGGTGTTGTTCTGGCATCTACCTTTATGATCATTCCAACCGAATACACAAGTTTTCAACTTAGTGGCTATGCAATTTGCGGCCTCATGCTCTTATTAGGAAGTGCTTTAGGTTGGTGGATGGCACGCTTAGAAGAGAAGTATAAAAAAATTAATTAATTATAAATATTCACACTCCACCCTATTCATCAGCTTTAATCGATGGATGGGAACCTTTTTCGTCCCATTCAGTAGTAGATTAAATTGCAGGTCATTGCCCTTTCACTTATAATGAAGAAGACAAAAGGATATTTGAATTTTGTTATAAAACGATTCTTTTCAATAAATCGCTATAAAGGAGAAACTTATGACTTTACTAGAGCGTTATACTCAAGACCTCTTTCAAAAAAAAGTTTATGATTGTGATAATAAAGAACTATATACCGTATTAATGGAAGTGGTAAAAGATGAATCTCGCCGATTACCCTACCGAGATCAAGACCAAAAGCGAAAACTCTATTACTTTTCTGCAGAATTCTTAATTGGAAAAGTATTGAGTAACAATTTAATTAATTTAGGTATTTACAATCAAATTAATAACGAATTAATCGCTAACGGAAAGAACTTAATGGACATAGAACATGCTGAAAGAGAACCTTCCTTAGGAAACGGCGGCCTCGGTAGACTCGCTGCTTGTTTCGTCGATTCTATTACCAAGATGGGGATTAATGGTGATGGAATTGGCTTGAATTATCATTTTGGTTTATTCAAACAAGAGTTTTTTGATAATCAACAACACACCGTGCCAGATGCATGGTTAACTGGTCAAGACTGGATTAAAAAATCTCACCTGACTTTCGAAGTCCCCTATGCTTCTTTCACTCTAAAATCAACTCTGTATGACTTAGATGTTTTAGGTTATAAACAAACTCATCGTAATCGCTTGCGTCTATTTGATTTAGACACTGTCAATGAGTCTATTGTTTCTGAAGACTCAATTGATTTTGATAAGACAAATATTAAAGAAAACCTTACACTCTTCCTCTATCCTGATGATTCAGACCATGAAGGAAGATTGCTACGGATTTATCAACAATATTTTATGGTTTCAAATGGAGCGCAACTTGTTCTACATGAAGCTAAAGAAAAAGGTAGCAATTTACATGATTTAGCTGATTATGCCGTTATTCAAATCAATGATACCCATCCAAGCTTTATAATTCCTGAATTAGTGCGCCTTTTAATGAAGGAAGGCATTGACTTTGAAGAAGCCTATCAAATTGTGACTAAGATTACTGCTTTTACAAATCATACTATTTTAGCCGAAGCCTTAGAAACTTGGCCTTTCAATGATATTCAATTAATCATGCCAGAAATCGCCAATATTATTCAACGGCTCGACCAAGTGATTAGAAAACACTATCCCGATCAGGCTGAAGTTTGGATTATTGATAATTCAAATTATGTCCACATGGCTCATTTAGCCATTCACTTTGGTTTTTCTGTCAACGGTGTCGCAGAATTACATACTGAAATCTTAAAAACAACGGCTTTAAAACCTTTTTATGAGATCTATCCTGACAAGTTCCACAATATGACCAATGGCATCACCTTCCGCCGTTGGGTAATGGACGCTAACAAGGAACTTTCAGAATATCTAGACCTTAAAATCGGAACGCTTTGGCATAGAAATGCTGATCTTTCACAATTTATAGATTTTAAAGACGATGAGCGCACATTAAGTAAACTAAGAGCCATCAAACACAATAACAAGATGCGGTTGAAGAAAAGATTGCAAGACCGAATGAAGATTACAATTAATGAACACTCAATTATTGATATTCAAATCAAACGATTCCACGAATATAAACGACAACAGATGAATGCTTTATGGGTAATTCATAAATATTTAGATATTAAAAAGGGGAATATTCCTGAAACACCTATTACCGTTATTTTTGGAGGAAAAGCTGCACCCGCCTATACAATTGCACAAGATATTATTCATCTTATCTTAACTTTGTCACAATTGATTAGTTTAGATAAGGTGGTGGCTCCACACTTACAAGTAATAATGGTTGAAAATTATAATGTTACCAATGCTTCCTATCTTATTCCGGCAGCCGATATTTCTGAACAAATTTCCTTGGCTTCAAAAGAAGCTTCGGGTACAGGAAATATGAAATTTATGGCAAACGGTGCCCTAACGATTGGTACCTTAGATGGTGCTAATGTTGAAATTTTTGAAAAAGTTGGCCAAGATAATATCTATATTTTTGGAAAAGAAAGTCAGGAAATTATTCAACTCTATAAAAGTAATGGTTATTCATCCAATGAATATTATCAAAGAGAAACGATCAAACCTCTAGTAGACTTCATTGTTTCCCATGGTATGTTGTATTTTGGTAACGAAGAGCGTTTAAACCGTCTGCATCAGGAGTTAATTCATAAGGATTATTTTATGACTTTGATTGATTTAGAAGACTATATTGCAACTAAGGAACAGATGCTAAGAGACTATGAGGATATTGACACTTGGTATCAAAAATCAGTTGTTAATATTGCAAATTCTGGCTTCTTCTCAAGTGATCGGACCATTGGAGACTATAATGATGCCATTTGGCATTTGCCGGTCTCTTATGGTGATGAATAAATGAAAAGAGAGGGTGTTTTATCTATTATTAAACGGTAGCTCTCCTATCTAATTAATTGAATAAGACTATTTAAATAAATCTTTCTTAGCGCTGATCTTTTGATAATTCAATTAGGTAAAGACACTCGATAATATCATTCTACTCAATGTAACACCTACTAAATCAGAAATAACTTTAGAGAATGGATATTTTTTACAATTAGTTTCAAAATATGCTATGAAGAAAGAATAGGAGAAAAGCTATTGCCTTTATTTAAATCTTTTTCTTATAAAATTTTTTATTCATAACTTAGTTCTATTTGCATAATTATTAAAAAATGTTTTCGTGATTTATGGAATGTAAGGAGACATATAATGAGAATTGAAATGAATACAATCCAGTCTTTAGTAAGAGATAATAAGTGGTTTATTTCACTCTTTATCGTCCTAATGATGCTAAGACTTTTTATCTTCAGTGTTTATAAAGTTGAAGGAGCTTCTATGATGAATACCTTTGAACAAAACGATATCGTTATAGGAAGTCAAATTACTAAGATTGACCGTTTTGATATAGTAGTATTTAACGTTCCGGAAAAAAAGAAAAAATATATTAAGAGAGTTATTGGCCTTCCGGGAGATACCATTGAATATATTGATAATATACTTTATATCAATGGTGAAAAAATTGATGAGCCCTATTTAACAGACCAAGTAACACAGGATCTTAAAGTCGATTCGATCCCAGAAGGTTACTTATATTGCTTAGGCGATAATCGTAAAAGTTCGGTAGATTCAAGAAAAATCGGTTTAATACCTGAAAAAAATCTACTTTCAGAAATTAAAATAATCCTCTTTCCTTTTGACAAACTAACTACCTTCTAACCGAAATATAATAATCATAATAAAGAGGAGTTTAAACGATCGTTTAAACTCCTCTTTAAAAATATTTATTTTTGATCATACAAGGCACTGCCCACTCGAATGTAAGTCGCTCCTTCTTCTAAGGCGATGCGATAGTCCCGTGACATCCCCATACTTAGCTCTCCACAAGGAGCCCATGGATAATTCTTGCCAAGTATTAATACTTGTAATTCTTTTAATTCGGCAAAATAATGATGAAGTTCCGTTTCGCTGGCATCAATCGGCGCCATCGTCATTAAACCGACTATTTCAATTTTGTTATAGTCTTTAATGGCTTCTACCGCCTCTATGACACGATCCGGATCAAATCCGCCTTTCGTCTCTTCACCTGAAACATTGACTTGTAGAAAGCATTTTACTGTCCGATCTGCTCTTTTTTGAATTTCTTTGGCTAATGATAATCGATCCAGTGAATGTAAATAATCGATCTGATTAATAATCAATTTCACTTGACGAGATTGGAGGTGACCAACAAAGTGCCAAGTAATTTCTGATGCAATATCATTCAAAGCTTCTAGTTTTGCTAAGAATTTATCCGAGCGATTTTCGCCCATATCTCGAACGCCTAAATTATATAACTCTCTCGTCGTTTCAGCATCCACAAATTTAGTAATCGCCACCATATGAGTCGGATAGGTAGAAATGTCTTCGAGTACACTTGCTAAATTGGTTGCTAATAATTTTTTATCCACGTGATTCCTCCTAAGAAAATAGATAATAGTTTTCAAAAAGCCATGTAGCTAAATTGAGTATTAAAGGAATGGTAACAAGTGAACACATTGTTGTCAGTAAAACAATTTTTGCTCCACTTAAATAATCACCACCTACAATTTGACTTAAAAGAGCTGTCATCATAGCAGAAGGTCCAGCTAGTATCATTACTAAAATAAAAAAACTTTCAAAGGTTAAACCAGGGATGAACAATAGCATAATCAAATTAATTAAAGGCCAAATAATAAGCTTTATGCTAGCTATTTTCCACAATTTCCAATCAAGATAGTCAGATAAAGTAGCAATGTCTTCAAAATAAGCACCTAGAATAATCATAGCAATCGGGGAATAAACCTGATTTAATTGATGAATCCCTTCGGATACAACCGATGGAACAGAGATCTTAAAAACTTGAATGACTACTCCTATCAGAAAAGCAAACAGAATTGGACGAGCAGAGAATGTTATTTTTGGTTCTTTTTCTTTGGCTCTAATCATTTTTAAACCAAGTGTCCAAGAAAAGAAATTTGTAACTAGAAATAAGCCTGTGGTAATCATGACATAGGAAGGTTCGAAAACTGCTAAGGTCAGAGGAATACCAATAAAACCAACATTACCAAAGACTGTTGCAAACTTGGATACCCCATCCTCATTTTTCCCAAAATACCAATGCCCTACATAGATCCTCATTAACAGAAAAATAATATAAATAATCATTGCTAAGAAAAACTGAGTCATAAGGTCTTGCTGAATCGGCTTAAAAAAAGCTTCGATAATTATCAAAGGGGTCAAATATTTAACAATTACCGTATTCAATTGACTAATGGTCGTTTGCGTCAGAAGTTCTTTTTTAACTAAACTAAACCCAATCACCGCTATGGAAATCAGTATAATTAATTGCTTAAAAATGATGAGTGCTAAATCCATATCTCCCTCAATCTTTCATAACATTTTACTAGATATTATTATAACTCAACTTATCCCCTGAAGGAAGTTACCACCAATCAAGTAGGAGGCTAGTCAACTAATGGCTAGCCTCCTACTCGATTTATATCTAACTTATTATTCTTCGTCCATAACATCATGTAAAGCATCTGCCACAAATTGAACATTCGTTCCAATAATTACGTGGGCTGCATTTTCTCCCATGATCTTAACACCCGCAGCGCCAGAAGATTTTATTTTTTCTTGGTCAATTACTGAGGTGTCTTTAACATTCAAGCGAAGTCGTGTCGCGCAATTGGTAAAGTTTTCAATATTGTCTTTACCACCTAAAGCTTCAAGAATGCGGCGAGCTTGTTGGTATTCTTTTTCGGCTTTTGAATCCTTTAATTCTTTAGAATCCTTTTCAGGTAATGAACCTTTTCGCCCTCTTCCAGCATCAAAGTCTAAAGACAAAGGACCTTTTCTTCCTGGTGAAGCAATATCCAATTTTTCAATTAAGAAAGAGAAGACCAAATAATATAGACCGGCGAAAACTAAGCCTTGTAATATTAACAAAAAGGGCTTGTTCGCTATTGGAATTTGTGAAGATAAAATAAAGTCGATTGCTCCGGCAGAAAAGCCAAAACCAGCTGTCCATTGCATAAAGGCAGCAAATCCTAAAGATAGCATTGATAAAATAGCATGAGCAAAATAAAGAACTGGGGCTATAAACATAAACGAAAATTCAATGGGTTCAGTAACACCTGTAACAAAAGCTGTGACTGCGCCTGCTAAGTATAAGGACCCTACTTCTTTACGGTAGCGA
Source organism: Facklamia sp. P13064 (assembly GCF_050409425.1). Taxonomy (NCBI): domain Bacteria; kingdom Bacillati; phylum Bacillota; class Bacilli; order Lactobacillales; family Aerococcaceae; genus Facklamia; species Facklamia sp. P13064. The sequence continues at coordinate 61,760 of NZ_JBNUPM010000008.1, forward strand.
GGATCAGCCTTACGATAGATCGCTAAACCAGCAGCTGGTAAACCAAACATCATAACCGGGAAGAAGCCAGCTTGATACATTCCTGTAACACCCTTTTCACCTACAGATGCCCAGAAATTACCGATATCATTAATACCTATTAAATCGAACCAGAAAACAGCATTTAAAGCATGGTGTAAACCGGTAGGAATTAGTAGACGGTTGAAGAAACCATATAAGGCTGCTCCGAACCAGCCCATCCCTGAAATCCATTCTCCAAAGCCTACTAGCCCTTCATAAACAGGTGGCCAGATAAAATATAATAATCCTGAAACAAAAATCATAGCAATTGAAGTCAAAATGGGAACCATTCGACGCCCAGAGAAGAAAGCAAATGCATCAGGTAATCTAGTTTTTGAGAATTTATTATAAAGTGATGAAGCGGTAAGACCGGATATAATTCCGATAAAAGCATTATCTATTTTTTCAAAAGAATAGGATAATTCTTCTAAAGGAATATTGACAATATCTGTTAATTTATCCGGTTTCAGTAATGTAGTAACCATTAAAAATGCGACTAAACCTGATAAGGCACTTGACCCATCTCGATCGTTAGACATACCTAAAGCAACACCCAAAGCAAATAGAATGCCTAAATTACTGAGAATGGTATCTCCAGCAGTCATCAATAAAGCACTGAACTGGTTCCCACCTTGAGAGTCAATTGCATAGCCGATCCCTAGCATTAAGGCAGCAACAGGTAGTACCGCAACTGGTAACATTAATGAACGTCCCAGTCTTTGTAAATATGGATACATATTTTTCACTCCTTTTTATTTATCATATATAATATACCTCAATTTCGAAGCGTTTACAATCATAAATGTAAATTTACATTTTAGTGTGAACACTAAAAGGAGGTGTTGGGCTAATTTTTTTAACGATCTCTTCTAAAATCTAGCAAAAAAAAGAAACGACAAACCAAAAGTTTGTCGTTTGAATGTTTATATTTAAGATTATGCTACAACTGACACATTACTAGCTTGTAAGCCACGTTCTCCTGATTCAACATCAAAAGTTACTTTTTGGCCCTCTTCTAAAGTCTTGAAGCCTTCGTTATTAATAGCTGAGAAATGCACGAATACATCTTCACCATTTTCTTGTTCAATAAAGCCAAAACCTTTTTCTGAGTTAAACCATTTTACTGTTCCATTATTCATAAATGAAATCCTCCTTGCGCTGAGCGCGATTTTTTTGCAGATGTTACATAAGATAAAGAAAAGGATTAATTATGATAATGAATTAAGCTTTTAAATATTTTATTACTCTCTACTCAATTAAGTATACTGTAATTAGTCATATTAGTCAATCACTACTATCCTTCATACTTTATAATTCGAAAAACGAACTTATTTTAATAAATTTAAGTGTGCATCTACAGCAGTTTGTAAGAAGTCTAAGGTATCTTGAGGAGCTTTACCATCGTTCAATAAATTAGCTGAACTTGGTAACATAACCTCAGGTTGTCCCACTGTTGGCATATTTAAAAATGAAAGAATCTTAACCAAATCTTTATTGGCTATTGAACCACCCATAGCAGAAATTGAATGGGACGCAATTAAAGCTGGTTTGCCATTCCATACAGATTGTCCCCATGGACGAGAAGCAACGTCTAATGCATTTTTTAATGCTGCTGAGATTGTACGGTTATGCTCTGGAGTTACGAATAAAATCAGATCTTGGCGTTTCACTGCTTCACGGAAATCAGTGTAGGCTTGTGGTGAATTTTCATCCAAATCTTGGTTATAAAGAGGTAAGTTTGCAATATCTAAAAACTCTACTTCTGTTCCCTCAGGGTATAAAGTCACAATATTATCTGCCCATTGTTTAGAAAAAGAATTTTTCCGAGTTGATCCTACAATTACACCTAGTTTAGTCATATTTAATCATCCTTTTTATATGTATTTGTTCTAGTAGTTAATTTACTGAACATATGTATTTTATCTCGAATTCGGAATAAAAGCAAGAGGAATAGTTAATTTTTTTATATTTTATTTCTCCCAATGTGAAAGATCTGGTAGCATTGGAACTACTTCTCTGCGGAAAAAAATACGTCCTGTTCTTCCAGAATATTGTCCAATTTGATAGTCTCTAAAGCTAGTAGTGGCTTTGAAGGCTGGCATTTGATAAAGTTGTTTCATATAGCGCCATAAATTAGGGTAATCGCGCAATGAATGATGGAATAAGCCATAGATTGGCATATAAAGTAAATCATGACGGATTAAAGGGGTATATAATATTAAATCGGCTTCAGTCAATTGATCACCTAATAAAAACTGATTCTCAGCGAAATGTTGATCTAACTCGGCTAATACTTTAAAGTAAGCCTCTGCATTTTGATCAAATTCTTCTTGAGAGCGAGTATATCCCGCACGATTTGCTCCTCCCAATACTTCATCAATTATTTTTTGGATCCAACTATCAATCTCTGATCTCAAATTTTCTGGATAAAGATCTGGAGCATTGTCAGCATGAAAAGGTTTAAAACGGGTTGTAAAGTCTCTTAAAATATCTAGTGACTCAGAGTTAACCACTGTCTTAGTTTTAATATCAATTAATGCAGGTACAGAAAAAGGACCCTCATATTCTGGATCAGTATTTTTATAAAGTTCCGAAACATATTCAACTTCTAAAATCGCATCTTTGCCTCCAGTTTCATTAGAAAAATCCCATACTTTACTAGTTTTTATTGGACTAGCGATAGCTAGACTAACTACTTTATCCAAACCTAGTAATCTTCTAGCAATATCAGCCCTTTGAGCATAAGGACATGGAAAACTAAACGCAAGACGATAACGATTTGCTTCTACTGGATAAGCAAAATCTTCTTTATATACTTTTGGCATAAAATCACTCCTTTGTCTCATTATAGCAGTCTCTTACTCTTCTTTAGAATTTAATGCTCACTATTCGTAATTAAATTGGCAAGATTATAAATAAATTCTTTACAATCCATTGGATTATACTTGCTAGGCCCCTTGATTCTTTTACCAGCTTTCCACATTTTGTCCTAAATGTCTTTTGAAGAAAAGATGGTCTCTATTATATTCAATATATAATCTGTCAGAATGATAATTCACGCGATATTTTGAAAATAATAAAGAAATTATGCCATAATCTTGAGTAATTATAATATTAGCTTTTTAGCATTGGGAAAAAAATTAATCGTATCTGCAACTGCTTCAATATAGATGGTCTCTACCAAATCAAAAACAAATATTCTATTTGAAAAATAATCTATTGTCGTTATAACAAAGACCTTAATCTTATAAGCTGAGCTATTTGAATGGCTTCAGCCTTCACAGGACAAGCATCTATTAAAATCCTCATAACTCCTATTGTTTCAAAAACGGGTTGGGACAAAAGCCTTAAAGAAAGTCCGGTCAACGATACAATCGTTAATCGGACTTTTTCGGTTCTATAATCTACGTAAATACACAAAGCAGCGAGCCTAGATTAGAAAGTTACTTTCCAATCTAGGCTCGCTGTAAGTTTTGAGGCGACTGAGAAGACCTTTTATCCTAGCCCCTTTATAATGAAGATTAATTAGTCTTCAAAAACAGTTTGTTCTGTAACTTCGGTAGTTAAAGCTTTCAAAGCTTTGTCTACTAAGTGAGTGCGTAATTTGTATTCTTCTTCCATTGATAATGAAGGATTACCTAGTGGGTGAGGAATAGCAATTGCAGGAACGATACGGTTAGCACCTACTGTTAATGAGATAGGTGTTACAGTTGCCATATGTACTACAGGTAAACCTGTTTTTTCGATTTCTTTTACCATTGTTGCTCCGCAACGAGTACAAGTACCTCAAGTGGAGGTTAGAATAACTGCATCTACATTATGGTCTACTAAGTCCTTAGCAATTTCAGAAGCAAATGCTTTTGATGATGCAACTGAAGTACCATTACCTACAGTAGTATAGAAATAGTTATGTAATTCGCCAATTTCTCCATTACGTTCTTTTTCACGTAAAACATCCACTGGAATAACACGATCTGAATCTTGGTTAGCATAAACTGGGTCATAACCACCGTGAGCTGTTTCATATTCGCCTTCTTTAAGGTCTTCAACACCAGAGATGTCATAACGACCATATTTAGAAGCTGAAGAGGATTCAATATGGTCAGGGTTACCAAATGGAACAATACCACCTGAAGTAACAATCGCAATTTTAGCTTTGGTTAAGTCTTTAATTGCTTTTCCTGGTTCTACATTATCAAAATCAGGCATTGGGAATTCAGTAGTGAATTCTTCACCAGCTAATTTCTTAACTAACATATCCACTGCACGTTTAGAACCGCGATCTTCTGTAAAGAAGTTTTTACGGTGACGCTCAAAGTATTCGTCAGTAATTGGGTCTAATTCTTGGTCTGTCAAGATTTTGTTAACAACATTTGCAATTGCAGGAATTGCTTTACGCATTGTTGCAGCAGAGTTACCAGTCTTAACAATGTAAGGAACTTTCTTATACATGTCAACACCAGGGTTCTCTTCATACATACCGGCAACAGCTGGTACATTCAATTCTTGCATAACTGCAGTTGCAACAGCTCCAGCAGCTACACCGTATCGTCCAGCGTTAAATGCAGGTCCAGTGATTACTAAATCTGGTTCAAATGACTTAATCATTTCGATTACTTCATTAATAGCATCTGTATTTTCATTAAAGTATGAGTCACCACATACCACAGTTCCAACGATTTCTCCATTTTCAGCAATTGCACCATTGATTCCAACACCTGGTCCTACAACACCATCTTGTTTGAATGGTTTTGTATCAGCTTTTTCTTCTCCACCGATACCAGCGTAGAATTGATTAATGTAATGAACTACACGTTTTTTTGTCATGGTTTTACCTCCTTATTTAATAATTATACGCCACGAGCTGTGCGTTTGTTGAAGCCTAATTCGTTTGTAGCACCAGTAATTGCTTGAATTTCAACTTCAATTTCGCCATTTTCACGTAAGCTTCCGTCAAATCCGCCGGCAATTGTATCAACATAATCTAATGTTCCGATAACTTTATCCATTGGAGGTAAAACAACTACTTCATTGGCATTTCCACCTGTTACAACTGCGTTTGCAGATTTATCAGCGTCTGCTAATCCTTGAGAAGCTCCATCGCGTCCAGCGTACTCATCAGTAACAATTACTGTTTTAACGCCTTCAGCTTCAATCTTCTTAGTATTCATGATCAAGTCAGTATCAGGGTTACCGAATCCTTCTTGAGAAACAATTACACCATCTAAACCTAGGAATGAACATAATTTAGATGTCCAATCAGATGAACGTTTCTTATCATTTAAATATACAGCTTCGTTTGTGATGATAACTCCCATAAAGTTGATATCTTTACCATGACGCTCATAAAGATCCTCAATGATCGGATTGTTTAAGTGGTGGTAAGTAGTATTCTTATCACATGCAGACACACAGTTACCAGAAATAACTGCTCCATCCATTACTTCTGTAGGATATAAAATTGAAGGAACAATATGCTTAGCATCAGTTCCATAAACATAAGTATCATGTAATAACCCTTGAGTTTGTAACATGTATACATAACCAACTTTTGGAAGATCAGGATATTCTGAAATTTGTTCCAATAGTGGTTTTGTTTCATAAGTTACCACTTCGTCTGCTTCTGTTGCTGCAGCTAATGTTCCTAAATGCTTAGCAACCTTCAATCCAGCTTCACGAACTGCTTGCTCATAAGCGTATGTTTTTACACCTTCAGCTGGCTCAACCACTAAACAGATGTTGATTAATTGGGAGAATGGTGTTAATTCAGCACCAGGCCCTTGCATATCAACAATACCTTCTTGAAATCCTACAATTTTACCAACTGTAGCGACCGCACAACCTTTTAATACATGAGTACGGCCTTCCCCAACGCGATCAACTTTGCTGACTACACCTGGGAAAACTTCTGATGTTGAATCTACTTTACCACGTGGCTCAATAACATCTTTAATAGGTGTAATACGTACTGACTCACCAGGTTTTGCAATTTCGATTGAAACATTAGCAATATGATCGTCTTCTAAAACGATATTTTTAATTTCTTCTTCATTGATGTATAAAACATTGCCTTCTACTTTAGATGAATCTGCAAGTTTTACATCGTTAATTTGAATTTTACCTAATTCAAGTTTCATTCAATCACCTCTATTGTTATTTTCTAAATTCAGGAGTTAGTTAAAGCGTAATTCTGGTGAAAAATGAATACGCTGAAGGGTACTCTCCATTAAATCTAAATCGATCGTGGCAAAATCCTCCAAGACTGAATCTAGCCAATTTGGAGTTGCTCGGTCCTTGATGAATTTTTCATAAACTGCGATGGCTTGTTCAATTATCTCGAGACTTTCTAGATCGATTTGTGATTGTTTAGTAGTAGTGATAATTATTGATTTGTAGAAAGTTTCGTTCGGTTTGATTGAACCACTCAGTGGATGAGTCAACAACACATAATGTTCATTAATAACGAGCTTTTTAGTCTCATAAAGAACATCACCATAGTCCCCATCAATAAAAATGATTGGACATTGGTCGATAGTTTCATTCACTTTTGGATTATTCGATATGATTTTCATGGTTTCACCTCTAGACGCCAGTGCTTGCCATTTAACTAAGAACGATTACATCGGACTTTTCTAAATGTTAAGAACAAAGCCAAAACTTGGCCGCACTCTCCTTAGTTCTTGTGAACATTATAACAAAAACAAAAAAAATTTACAACAAAATTCCCCAATAAAGTATATTTTCCAAATGTGTTCTGTTTATAAAATCAATATAAAAATCACCTAAAACTCTAACAAGTTTAAAAAAAGTTTTATTAGATTAGTGAACAATATATTGGAATAGATAACTTGTAAAATGTGAGTGATTTAGACTCTAATTTAACAATTGGAGTAAGTTATCTTCAAAAATTGCATAGCCTTCTTTCGTTAAGTGGATACCATCAATAGTATATCTATCCGAAATCTTACCGTTTGAGTCATAAACTCGTTCCCATGTTAATAATTTTATTTGAAATCTTTTTGATAGTTTTCTAAGTTCTTGATTTACCCAAGTGATTTTTTCTGGTTTTAGCCTTTCGGTTTCATCGGTTTGAATAATTTCAGAAAGGACTATTCTTATTTTAGGGTTCAATTCACTAATAAAAACTAATAATTGTGTCAAATAGGTAATAATAGACTCTTTTTTCATTTGATAATAAAGTTCATTAATTCCAAACATAATAAGAACTGCATCACTTTCACCTAATTCATTAGCAATTTTTTTAGCCATCTGCAGGCCCTCTTTAGCAATAATACCTTGTTTAGATACGTTAATAATCTTCCATTCTCCCATACTTTCTTTCTTATAAAATGAGAGAATAGAATGTCCTAAAAATATAAGCTTTTTCATATTTCCTCCATTTTGAATTTCCTAAGTTACCGATTCATATAATCTTATTATAACATCATTATAATTTTGTGAACAAGATCACATGTTTGTGGGTTTATTAGTATTATTTAACTTAAATTGTTAGAATTATAAATAATTATCCATTATAATTAATATCAGTTAGAAACACTAAGCTATCTTATTGTTTTAGAAAGAAGGTTTAATATGACTAAAAATAAATATTTGTATTTAACATTTGATTCTACAACTGATGCCATAGCTGCTGAAGCACAATTTAAAGCCGCTAATATTAAAGGTCGTCTGGTTATGATTCCTCGAGAACTTTCAGCAGGTTGTGGAATGTCTTGGAGATCTGAACCTCATTTAAAGGAAGTGTTACTAACGGTTGCTGAAAAAAATAATATAAATTTGAAACAAGTAGAAATCTTATAGCTTCAGATTTTTTACAAAGTATATCTATTTTCTAGTATCAGCTATTTATTCAGTTCTTATATCTGTTATAATTATGGGTGTAAATTGTTAATTAAGGAGAATGAACATGTTAAAAACGATTAAAATTAATTTTGAAACCATCGAATTAATGGACTTCTTTTGGCAAACAGCTGCTCGTCGTGAAAAATTAACCGATTCTTACTTTTTAGATATAGCTAATCGTCCAGAAATGGAAGTTATCTATACTGAGGGATTCGATTCAAACTCAGTAAGAAAAGTTTTATCGGCCGTTATTAACTATGAACCAGTCAATGAAGCAACTAAAAAAGAATTAGAATTCTATCAATCCAACAAATTCTTTGCTGATGATCCTGGAAATGTCGAACTCACCCTCCCTACTGTTAAAACTTTAAATGTCGATGAAATGAAAGAAACTTTTTCAGGAGACACAAAGTATGAAGAAATAAAAATTAATTTTGTTCCTGCATACGACATCGTGGATCAAATTGATGGTGATACACTGACAATTAATTTCTTCAAACTTGGTATTGATTTCACAGATTTCGAAACGGTACTCATAGAAGGTAAAAAGCTTAAGGACTATTTAGAAGAAAAACTTAAAGAATTACTCGAATAAAGCTTAAACCTCATTTGAGGATAACTTAATCGAGACCCTGGCTTCAGTCTGGGAGACTGGGCTAAAAGTCCTCAATACTACATAAAAATCAGCGAGCCAGAGTGCTTAGGCTCGCTGATTTTTGCTGTTTTGATTAAAATAATAATTCTTGCATACTATACATAATAGTAATTAACAGCTAGGATGCCGATAAAAAGGGGCTTTTATGGATAAAAATTAAACCGTAGCTAAATATATTATTCTACTTCATTTAAACTTTGATATTCCTATGGATCAGGAAGCGCCATTAATCAGTCGGTACTTTCGTCTTAAATGACCACCATCTCTTCCAAGATAAAGTTTATTTACTGATGGCACGAAGCTAGAAGCCGATGCTGATTAGCATTCCTAACATTTACGCTCAATCCTAGTTTGATGCTGAGATAGTATTTGGTCGCAATTTTATTGTGCGAAGAATAAAGCTCAAGGGAGAAAAGGGATAATAAATGACCGGAGTCTCCTTACAATGACTATGAATCTCACACAATCACCCCATTATTTACAAACTTCCCGACATTTTGGGCTTGTTATTCACTATTCTTATTCATTAAACGACAAAAGCAGTGGCGAATCTCATGTTTAATGATTCGCCACTGCTTTTAGGACTTTTTGCTCAGTCCCGTTTTAATTACTTATGTAAAGTGTTTACATATAACCTTTTTCTTTAACAATTTCATTGGCTTTCTTAGCATTTGCGCCACTAATCATTACGATAGGACCTGAACATCCCATCCCTGATTCAGCGTAAATACCTTCTTTCCATAATGCTTTAACAGCATCTTCAAGGTCTAATACATCAATTCCGTTAATTTGAGCTGTAACTACTTCTTTAGCTGGTGCTTTAATTTCTTCCTCAGCTACAGTAGCCTTAGGTTGAAGTCCTTCACGAACATCCTTAAGACCTGCTTTTTTAGCAGATTCATATTCTTGCTTAGCTACAGTCGTTAATTTACCTTTAGCCATTTGGAAAGCATATTTTAATGCATTGGCAATAACAGGTGCTCCTGAAGCACGTGATACGATATTAATAATATGGTCGTATCCATCTCCAACACCTGGACCATATCCGAATCCAGTTGTTTCGTAAGTACCACCTGAAGTGTATGATCCGAATAGTTTCATTAAGATATTACCTGTTAAAGAATCACAAACCATTACGTCTGCAGAACCCAATAACAAGTCATTACCACGTAAAACTACGCCACCATCTGAACGAGCAGACTCGCCAAATGTAATATCATATCCTTTTTCTTGTAATTGTCTTAAAGCACGTTCAACAGTATTAGCTCCGTCAACGTTCACAATTCCAACTGTTGGATTTTGAATTCCTTTGGCTTTAGCCACTGCGATACCATTAATAGCGTTTAAGACCATTGCTTCTGTACGGACAGTAGCTGTAGTACCAGTAGTTGTAGCAATGAACATTTCACGCCCTAAAGCAGGTGAAATTACACGGCCTACAGTTGATACACCAATCGGGAATGTATGGTGAAGTGTTACTGCCCCATGAATAGTTCCATCATTTAATAATTTTTCAAGCGTTTCTTCAACCGCTGATTCATCATTAGCTTCATAATGTTCGTATTCTTCAGTCCAGTCTAATTTTTCACCAATCAGAACGACTTCAAATAGACCTTCTGATTTTGCCAGAGCAGCTGCTTCACGCATAACATCAAACCCTAGTTCAGAGCCATTGATGGTTAGACCAATCTTAATAGATGGTCCAACTTGACCGCTCTCTAACGTATGAGCTAATTCGTTTATAACATCTTTAATTGCTTGATTCACTTGGTTAGACATGCGTATTGCTCACCTCTATTCTTCTTCTGATGAAAAGTTTTCAGCAAATTGGCGTAATGCCTTAGCAACTTCTGCTTTAACAACTTCTTTCAAGTCGCCGTCAACAGCTGTTTCAACTTCTCCTGAGTTACGTTCAATAATTATTGATACCCCGTCAAATAAGTTAGTCATACGTCCTAAGAATAATGAACCCTTACCAACGATCATTGCCCGATTAATACCTGAATCACTTGTCATATCGTCATAAGCGAATCCTAGGTAAGGAGCTCCTGAAGGAATATGACCTTGAGTTGGTGCCCAACCAGGAATTCCTTTTTCTGCAACAAAGTTAGCTAAATCAGCACGTTCTAATTCTTTACGTAATACTCCTACCGCACCAATCATCTTAAGGTTAGCAGTTGGCACATCTCCAGCACCAGCAGATTTAGTAATATCTGGGTTTTGCATTTCAACTGAGAAAATGTCAACATCTGGAATAGTTAAGCCTGCTTTATCTAAAGGATCTCCTACCAAAGCAGTCATAACCGCTTGAGGTGAAGAACCAGATGAAACAGTATGACGTCCAGTAACATCTGTACGGATCACTGGGCTCTTTCCATCGTTTTGAGAAATTAAGTAGGCCACACCAGCTACTGAATCCTCTAATAATGGCATATCTTTTTCATAATGAGATTTACCATTCATACCTAATTTAGCAGTAGAACCTCCGGCAACAACCGCTACTGCTTTATATGTTCCAGCTCTTACTAATGAAGCTGCACTGATCAAGGCATGTGTTGGTGCCCCACAGAAAGCACGTAAGTCAGATCCTGAAGCATTTTTTAGACCGCAAAGCTCTGCAATAGCTTTAGCCATGTTACCCCCACCACGCTGGTTCATGTCACCGATTGCTTCTTCTGATGCCTCAATCACATATTCAATGTCTTCAGCATTGATATCTTCAGTATCTCGTAATAAGTGGCGTAAAGATAAAACACCTGAAGCTTTGTTAACTAAGTTTTCTAGCATGATATGAGCATTTAAGTTAGGGTCAATATCGTGGGCACGTGAAACCACGCCGACTAATTCACCTTCATAATATAGTCCCTCAGCTTCATACTCATCGATATGTTTTTGTAACCATTCAGCCGATTCGGTGTTTTTAATCTTGTCCACATCATCTTTAAAGATTTCATTTTCTGCCATAACTTCTTTTACCTTAGCAGCAAATCCTTCTTCAAGATATACTAAGTCAAATACGTCTACGATTGAAAGTAGTCCGTAAAATTCAATCTCTGGCATAATTTCGCCACGTTTTGAGTAACGTCCACCTTCAGCTTTAGTTTTGAAACGTGGTTCTTCAATTTTTTTCAATTCAGAATAATGCATATTATTAATATACGTTTGGTTATTAGGGTCTGTTAGAACCTCTTCGTAACTACGTAAATGTTTATCTAGATTCTTAAGATATTCAGAATCTGGAGTGGTGATGCGCTCAGTGGTTTGAGTCGTACCATTATGAATTAACATATTAGGTGTATGTGCTAGAGTATAAGCTGCACCTTTCAATACTGGAAGAGTCATTTGCATTCTCCTTTTTTATGGTTAGTTTATATTGTATATTATTTCACATATCTGTTAAAAAAGCAAGTCTTTAGAACTCTCTGAATAAAAAAGCCAGCATAAGCAAACTGCTTTTACTGGCCCTCCTTTTAGATATAATTTTTAAAAATTATACTGAATATTTAGAAAATTGATCGCGAATTGATTTCATTTCTTCAGCGATTGAATCAACATCTAATACCATTTCCATCATACCGATTTGTTCATCGTAAATGTCTGGATCAGCGTATTCTTTGAACTCTGGTTCAGTTGCATGGTATACAGCTAAACCTAGAGGTGTGTTTGTTAAAGCACCCGCATAAGTTGGGTCTCCGTTGGTAACTGTTTCAGCTGCTAGACCAGCAGATTCTGCTTCAGCCCCACCTAAGATTACAACAAGATTTTCTGCACCGTGTTTTTCAGCAGCTTCTTTAATACGACGTTGGTTTTCCAAATCCATGGCTCCTGCAGCCGTTCAAACGAAGCACTCTGTTGATGACATTAAAATCTCAACTGGTTTACCTTCTAAACTAGCTTCGATTGCTTGTCCTGGAATACCGTCACGGTCTCCAATGATCAATAATTTTTTATTATCCATTGACATAATGTTACCTCCTAAGATATTCGAAATAAAATGTTCGCAACAACAATATATCACTACTATGACTGTAGTATAACCCTAGCTTTCATATTTGTCAAACCAATTTATAAACGATTACGTTTTATTCATTATTCACTAAATCCACCCTCCAAAAACACTTTAACAGCAAGCTTTAAGCATTTATTTAAATTTATAATAAATAATTTTTTAATAAGCATGTGTATCAATTTTAAGCTATAATAATGACAGATTTAGGAGGTTTTTCCATGAAGGTCTTACATGTTTTAGCCCAGCTACCTGCTCAAACAGGTTCTGGCATTTATTTTCAAAATTTAATCACGGGCTTAAAAGATAAAGGCATAGATAATGGCATTATCTACGCCACTCAACCCCCTTTTAAAGAATTATTGCAAACAGATAATTGTTACCCTGTTCATTTCCAATCCAATGAACTCCCCTTCTCAATTGTCGGTATGTCAGATGTGATGCCTTATCAAAATTCTATTTATTCTCAATTAACAGATCAGCAGACTGAACAATGGCAACAAGCTTTTATTAAAAGATTAATGCAAGCAAAAGAAGAATTTCAACCGGATATTATCTTAACCCATCATCTTTGGTACTTAACTTCTTTGGTGCTAGATACTTTTCCTGAAATTCCAGTGATTGGTATCAGTCATGGGACGGATATTCGGCAAGCTAGACGCCACCCTCATTTAAAAACACGCTATTTGGGTAATATGAACCGGCTGGCTTTGATTTTCTCTTTAACTCAAGATGATCGTGACAATTTAATCGAGGAGTTTCAAATTGATGCTGAAAAAATTATAGTTACCGGCAATGGTTTTAATTCTGCCATTTTTAATCTAGAAGGTTCACGAAAGTCTAAGCAGTCTTCAATAAATTTAATCTATGCTGGTAAAATCACTCGTTCTAAGGGTGTCTTTGAATTAGTTCTAGCTTTTGAAAAAGTCAAAAAATCTTTTCCTCAAAGCCAACTGTTACTAATTGGTAACGGCGATCCTAGTGAAATTAAAGAATTAAAAACAATTGTCTCTTCTTATGGAATAGAAGATATTCACTTTCTTTCAGCACTTCCTCAATTAGAATTAGCCAGTTGGATGAAAAAATCTGATATTTTTATTCTGCCATCATATTATGAAGGTTTAGCAACTATTTGTTTAGAAGCCATGGCTTGTGGTTTGCGTACAGTAGTTTCTGAATTAGCCCCTTTAAAGAATTTCTTAGCTGATGAGATTAACCAATCTCAATGGATTGAATATGTTCCGCTTCCACGCATTGTTGACCAAGATAAAGCACATCAAGAAGATATCCCAGAATTTATTGCAAACTTAAGTCAATCTATTATTTTACAAATAAATCGATTACAGTCGCAACAAGCCATCGATCCTCATATATATGATTTAATAATGCAATACTCATGGGAACGTTTAATAGATAAACAATATCATTGCATAAACTTCTTATTTAAAGAAAAAGATAAAGCATAAACTTTAAGACTGCAGGCAAAAACCCTTCAAATGTTTACTGTCTGCATTGACTGACGTCATGGAAATCACCCGTTTTCTTTTTATTATACATGACAAAAATCCGTCCCTAACACTGTTACCACAGCGGGGACGGATTTTTACTGGGTGTTGGCGTAATTTATGTTGTCGCCTCTTGGTCTTCAATCTTAAACCTTATTCTTTTATTTACAATTGTTTTAAATAACTAATGATTTGCTCCATGTCTGCTAAAGAAAGTGTGCGAACATCAAATTGTACATGATTTTGCTGAACACGTGCTATAACTGGCTTATCTTGACTCCTTAGGTAAGATTCAATTTGACTTGCCGACAACTTTCGGTGGTCGACTTGAACCAAGATGGTTGATAGTGTTGATCCAGGGTATGATCCTCCCCCTACTTGCGATTGTCCTTCTATCAAATCTACTTGCCAAGAACCGGCTAATTCCCCAATGGCTTGTTGGAATTTTTGAGCCTTTTTAAGTAATTGTTCACGATCTTGGCTAATCATTTGTAAGACTGGTATTTTGCTAAAGGCCAGTTCTGGATTTAAATATTGTCGCATGGTCACTTCCAAGGCTGCAAGCGTTAGCTTGTCAGTTCGTAAGGCACGAGTTAATGGGTGGGCACGCATCTTATCTAACAATTCTTTTTTACCAACTATAACCCCTGCTTGCGGCCCACCTAGTAACTTATCGCCAGAGAAAGTTACTACATCGTATCCCGCTTGAATGGCTTCTTGAACCGTTGGTTCATAAGGCAGACCAAATGTTTGCATATCCATAAATAGGCCTGAACCTAAATCGTTTAATGCAAGAAGACTGTGTTCATGAGCCAAGTCTACTAGTTCTTGATCATCCACTTTTTCAGTAAAGCCAACTAAATGATAATTGGATGTATGGACTCTTAACAAAGCTCCGGTCTCTTCATTGATAGCAGCTTTATAATCACTAAGGTGTGTTTTGTTAGTAGATCCTACTTCATGGAGCAGGGCTCCTCCACGGGTTATCACATCAGGTATCCTAAATGAGCCGCCAATTTCAACCAACTCACCACGAGATATAACCACTTCTTTAGCTTCTGTTAGGGCTGAAAGCATTAAAAGTACTGCTGCAGCATTATTATTAACTACTAACGCATCCTCTGCACCTGTTATTTGTTTCAATACATCTTTTAAGTGAGTGTATCTAGAGCCACGTCTGCCCTCTTCTAAATCATACTCTAAGTTAGAGTAATTGGGCCCTAAATCAACAAGAGCATCAATAACTGTTTGAGATAAAGGCGCCCGTCCTAAATTGGTATGTAAAACTGTTCCGGTGGCATTAATTACTGGTTTAAGAGAGGGATTCAGTCTTTTAGCTAAAGCTTCTTCAATGTGTTTTATCACACTTTCAAACTCTAATGAACTAGCCTCAGTAATCTCCCCACTTAAGACACCTTGCCTGATAAAGTCAATTTGTTTTTGAATACTTTCTTTAACATAAGCTGGATCTAATTTTTCGGTCCATTTTCTAATACGTTCATCTTGTAGAACTCTATCAACTTTTGGTAGTGATGATAATAAATGTTTCATCAAATGAAAGCCTCCTCAATCTTTTGCAGATATTTAGGGTTCATTACACGTACATCCTCATTTCTTATGGTTATCCCACGCTTATCGAAATCCTCTAACAGTAAGAGAGTGTATTTACGACTGGTTCCTAAAAGGTTTCTAAAATCTGCCAAGGCAATTGTATCATGTTCTTTAAGGAAATCTCTCAACCTTTTGAGCGCCTCATTATAGTAAGAAACGTGAATCTCAGTTTGCTTATCCAAACGGTAAAATTCATTTTGTTTACGCATCAACCTATAAACTTCTCGCATGTTTTTATCTTTACCAACCACTTCTTCAAAAAGTGGCGGTGCGAAAGGGGTTTCAGCTAATTTTGCTTCAATAGCTTTTCTTGCTTTCGCTTGAGCTGGCGTAATAGCAATCGAGTGGTCAACTAAGCGAATTAAATCGCCCTCAATTACAAAGTGGCCCTGACCAACTATGGTTTGAATGATTGCATTCAGCTCCTTAGGTGCAATTTTATTAAAGCGTGAACGGAATTCTTCTAAGGACATACCAGCAATCATATTATTCACCTGGTGAAATTCTGATAATGTTTCTTCCATTTCTTTTTGAATGGCATCAAATGAAACTCGGGCCATATAGAACTGGCCAAATTTCATTAAGTCGCCGGCTTCGACCATCTCTTTCACATATCCTTCAATTGTACGCATTTCTTCATTCAGATAGTCAGCCATTTCTTTAATGGATGTAAAGCCGGCAGAACGATGGGATAAGAAATCCAATAACACATCTGACATAGTGCCTGATTCTAGTACTTCTAATGACTCAATGACATCTTGATTGTAACGTTTATGTTTCTTAGGGGTAGGATCGAGAACCTCGCCCCCTCCGATTGTAATTACAGGTGAATAATTTCTTAAAATAAAACGATCGCCTTTCTTTACAGCAATTTGTTCTTCTAAACGTATTTGCATAAAAGCTGTCTGTCCCGGTTGAACTTTTTCAACGCCTAAGGGGACAAGTCTACCAATAACTTCACGCGTTCCAATATGCACATGTACTCTATCCCAAAGTTCCATCGGTTGGCTGGCATCTTTAAGACATTGCACCTTGGTGTCCAACATATATGAAGACTCTAAAGGCGCTGCACTTAGGACATCGCCACGACCAATTTGATCAAGGTCGACCTTGGTTAAGTTGATAGCGGTCCGATTGCCAGCATGCGCCTCTTCTTGATCTTGTTCGTGAATTTGAATTGTACGGATCCGAGTTGGTATGCCAGATGGATAAATCGTTAAATCGTCACCTACTCGAATAGAACCATCAATTAGAGTGCCTGTTACGACAGTCCCAAATCCTTTAACAGAAAAAGCGCGATCAACATTTAAGCGTGCCGGTAAGGATTCATTATCCCGTTGAATCTTCTCAACCTTTTCAGCCAGTAAGGCCTTTACTTTTTCAATACCAATGCCTGAAATAGCGTCCGTTTCAACGATAGGTGCGTCTTCCAATGGCGTTCCTTCAAATTGTTCACGAATATCTTCGTAAACTAGTAGTTTAAGCTCTTCATCTGCATCCGCTACCTTTGTTAAGACAATGATGAAATCTTTAATACCTAACAAGTTAAGGACAGAAACATGTTCTTTAGTTTGCGGCATTATGCCTTCGTTCACATCAATCACTAGCATTACTAGATCAATACCGGCCGCACCTGCTAACATGTTTTTGATGAACTTTTCGTGTCCGGGAACATCTACTATACCAACTCGTTCCCCATTATTTAAATCAATATAAGCAAAGCCTAAATTGATAGAAAGGCCACGCTGCTTCTCTTCCTTAGAAGTATCTGTTTCGATACCTGTTAAGGCTTTGATGAGCGTGGTCTTTCCATGATCAATATGGCCTGCCGTTCCTAAAACGACATTTTTCATTAAGTAATTCCTTTCTTATCAACTAACTAGGGTCTTACAACTCGGTCATAAGATCTTAATTGTTCAAGAATATAGCGCATATTGGTTTCTTCACCGACCGCAAGCTTGTCTTTTAATTCGTAGAACGAAACACAAGTCCCACAAGCTTTAACTGCAACCCCTTTGTCAAGGAGCGTTTGTAAATCTTCGACGGTGTCAGCACCTTCTGCTGCTAAGGTTACTCCACCATTGTATAATAAAATTTCTTTTGGTAGTTCTTCTTCTTGAGCTAATACACTAATAAACGATTTAATTAGTGTACGACCTAGATCATTATTACCTTCTCCTAGTTTGTCACTTGCAATAACTACAATGTAATCAGTCAAATTATTTCCTCCTAAACTTCACTTATTTTACCACAATTGCCTTGTCTTTTTTTTCAACCATATAACCAATATGAGCGGCTTGAATGGATTTTTCTTTATAAGCCACTAAAATTGCTTCTAGCTGATCTTCAGGAACTGTTATTAATAAGCCTCCTGAGGTCTGTGGATCAAATAGCACTTCCTCCATGGTTGAATCCTCAATTTGAAAATCAATATTCTTAGCATAATGAGCGCGGTTACGTTTGGCACCACCAGTGGTTAAATGTTCTTTAGCTGCTTGGTAGGCACCTTCAATAATTGGTATTTTATCGGCAAATATTTCTGCCGTCAACTGCTCATCACACATCTCCATCAAATGACCTAAAATGCCAAAGCCAGTTATATCTGTACATGCGGTAGCTTGATAATCCAACATGACTTCAGCTGCATACTTATTCAAAGTTGTCATTAATTCAATTGCTTCATCAAAAGCCTTTTCATCAATTAATCCTTTGTTATGTGCAGTGGTTACAATGCCTACTCCCAATTTTTTAGTCGCAATGATAGCATCGCCAGCTTTTGCACCATTGTTGGTAATTATTTTATCAGGATGCACAACTCCTGCTACTGCTAAACCATATAGCGGTGTGGATTGACGAATCGTATGTCCTCCCGCTAGAACTCCTCCAGCTTCTAAGACTTTTTCAGCTCCCCCACGTAGAATTTCAGCTAAATTTTCGAGCGGTTGACTGTCATCAGGATAAGCTACTATGTTGAGTGCCGTAATCACTTTTCCTCCCATTGAATAAACATCCGATAAAGCATTGGTTGCTGATATTTGACCAAAAACATATGGATCTTTGACCATTGAAGGGAAGAAATCAGTTGTTTGAATAACTGCAACATCCGGTGAAACTTGGTAAACTGCTGCATCATCACTAGAATCATAACCTACTAGTAAATTACCATCAAATTGCTTGGGTAATCCTTCTAAAATTTCAGACAAACTGCCTGGTCCAATTTTAGCGTTTCATCCACCACATATTTCTAATTCATTCATTTTTTCTTTATCTATCATTTATATCTCCCCACTTCCTTTTATGATAGTCCTATTATAGCCTTTTTAATTATTGTTTTCAGTAATCAAAAACTTGGATTTATTAGTTTTCATAATAAAAGCAGCACAAGTCTGACTTGTGCTGCTAAGTTAAAATTTTGATTAGAACTCAACTTTTTCAGATTTAACACGACCTTTTTCATTAACATAGTATAAGTCTACACGGTCAGTGAAAGGTGTTGCGTCTGCTCCTACACCATCTTTACGAAGTGAAACTTGTAAAGCTTTATGATCAAAGCCTTCAGTTTCTTTGAGAACTGATTTCATAACCTTCATGATAGAGATTGGTGTTTCAGGTTCTTTTAATGTAACGATTGCTTTACCTTTTTTCAATGCTGCTGCAACTAAATCTTCAACTTGATCAGCTGGCGCTCCAAAGATTAAATAGTAGTCGCCTTCTTTTTCTAAGTCTTCAGCTTTACGAACTTGAACAGAATCATGCGTTTTCTTAGCTAATTGCATGATGTTAGCCATCAAAGGGCGAGATCCAGTTGAGCGGTGTCCAGCAATAATTACTGAAGATTTTTCTGCAAAAGCCTCTTCAATTGCGTTTGCTACTTTCTCGTTAAATAATCCATCTTCAACAAATTTACCTAAAATTGCGTTCATAATTAAACCTCCATATAGTTAGTTATGTGTATAGGTTCACAATATCACAAATTTTACATTTTGCAAAGGGGTTGGCCTCATCTTTTCACTTATAAACAAAAGATGTGATTTTTTATTTATTTAGATTTATAATAAAAAAGACTTTATTTAAAAGGAGCTAGTCCGATATCAAATAAGCACCTACTAAAAATGCTTGCTAATCGTATCAAAAAGTCAGCCGCTGACTTTTATCATGAGATTGTTATAGAAAAATAAAAACACAGCTAGATAATAATAAATTAAGACGGACTATTGGATAATCTGTTGAAAATATAGCTTTTGCACCGGAGGAATCAAATATAAGGTTAGGTTTCGCCAATCCTCATGAGAAAGCTAAACCTCAATTAGGTGAAACAGTCGTCGATTTAGCTTGTAGTAAAGTTTTTGATGCTTTTTATTGCGGCTAAAACGGCTGGTAAAGAATGAACATCTGCACTTAATGGTATTAAAGTCCCACTACTTGACCCGATGGCTGTCTCACCAGTATTAGCCAGTGCGCCAATTACTGCACCTTCACCACCGATACACGTTAGAATAAATGGTCATCCTAAAGGTCATCTTATTGCATAAATTAATGGTTCACCCATTCCAAAAATACCTACTGGTAAGCCACCCTTTATCATTGAGATCAATTACTTGTTCTGACGATCTTTAACTCTTAAAAAGCTTCTGTTATGTATGAAAATGAGAAGCTGACTGAGTACAATCTTCTACTTAATTTAGACTTTGGTCTTCCTAAGGATCGTGAAGCGTCTTTAATCAGTTTGTTCTTTCGCTTTAAAAGACAATCATCTCTTCCAAGTTAAAGTTTTATTTCTTGACGGCACAAAGCTGTATGCGCCGGTGCTGATAAGTATTCCTTGCGCTTATGCTCAACCTAAGATTGTTGTTGAGAGAGTATTCGATCGCAAGAAGGGTGTAATTCTAGTATGCGAACAGCTTGGAGGAGAAAAAAGACAATAAATAACCTGGGTCTCTTCTTAATGGCTATAAAACTCACCCAATCAGTTCATTATTTACGAACTTCCCACCCCTTTAATGCTTGCTGGTCACTATTTTTATTCTTTAAACCACAAAAACAGTGGCGAATCTCATATTTGATGATTCGCCACTGTTTTTAAGGCTTTTGGTCCAGCCTCTTAATTGTTTAATAAATTATAATAACAATTTTTAATGATAAGAACCTTGGTGCCATAAGGACACTTGCCCTTGCCGTAAAGATTGTTGAACATCAATAATCCTTTGATTACTACTTCCTCTAAATTGCAAACTGAGGTCTTTTTTGTCATTATCAAAGCGACCGTCGACAAGCACATCCACTAATGACAAGAGTTCTAGTTTATCAGAGGAATCTTTTAATAGCTCTTCCCAATAATAACCCGACCAAGACCAAATGTCTTTACGGTCTCCATAAATAGATCGCACTTTTTTGACTAAGGGAATTAGAATTGGTGTAGAAAGAAAGGGTTCGCCACCCAATAAGGTTAAACCTTGAACATAATCATGGGCTAAATCTTCAATAATCTGATTTTCAAGTTCTTTAGTATAAGGCACACCATAATTGAAGTTTTGGACCCGACGATTAAAACAACCCTTACAATTAAAGAGGCAGCCGCTGACATAAAGACTATTACGTACTCCTTCCCCATCCACAAAATTAAAAGGTTTATAGTCTGCTATCTTTCCTAAACAATAATCTTGGGCTAGCCATTCTTTTGGTTTAGGATTTTTGAAATTTTCAATCACTGGTCACACATTCTTTCGGTTAAATGTTTTTGACGGGATTGAATCTCCTTATGACGTCCTTTGACCATCGGTCTTATATTCGGATTACCGAGGTAACCACAGGTTCTCTTCACTACATCACAAGTTTCAGGATTACGATTGTCACATTGCGGACAAGCAAAACCTTTTTCTGTAGGATTAAATTCTCCTTGGAAGCCACATTCATAGCAATGATCGATAGGGGTGTTGGTCCCTAAATACCCAATTTTGTCATAGGCATAATCCCAAACTGCTTCTAAGGCCTTAGGATTTTGACGTAAATTGGGATATTCACAATAATGAATAAAACCTCCTGAAGTATATGGAGCATAGTCCTTTTCGAAATCAATTTTTTCAAAAGGATTTGGACTTTTACGCACATCATAATGAAAAGAATTAGTGTAATAATCCTTGTCTGTCAAATCCTTAATAGCACCAAATTTAGCTCGATCTAAACGGCAGAAGCGATCCGTCAAGGACTCACTCGGAGTCGAATAAACAGAGAAATGATAATCGTATTGCTGAGCTAATTGATCGGCCTTCTTTTTAAGTTCTTGGATTACTTTCAATGAAAAAGTTTTAGCCGCGTCATTCTGCTCCCAATTAGAACCAAAGAAATAAGCCGTAATCTCATACAGACCAATATAACCTAAAGATATGGTGGCGCGCTTATTTTTAAATAATTGGTCAACATTCTCATCAGCTTTCAGATAATGACCAAAAGCTCCTTCACGGTATAGAATTGGAGCATTCTCCGTCTTAGCTTGTTTGACTCGCTCTGCTCGATACACAAGAGCTCGACCGACAACTTCCAGGCGATCATGCAACAATTCCCAAAAATTATCGAAGGAATGATCCGACTCCATAGCGATACGGGGAAGATTTAAGGTGACTACCCCTAAATTCATTCGTCCACTATTTACTTCTTTTCCTTTTTCATCTTGCCAACCTTGAAGAAATGATCGGCATCCCATTGGCACTTTAAAGCTTCCAGTTAGTTCCTTGATCTTATCATACATTAGAACATCTGGATACATCCGATTACAAGCGCACTTGAGGGCTAATTGTTTAATGTCATAATTGGGATCTTTCATTAAAAGATTAGTTCCCTTGCGTAAGCTGAAAACTAATTTAGGAAAAATAGCTGTACGGTGTTCTTTACCTAAACCATTCAAACGAATTTTCAATATAGCTTTTTGAATTTCGCGTGCATACCAAGATGTTCCTAAACCAAATCCAAGTGTAGTAAATGGTGTTTGACCATTTGATGAATAAAGTGTATTGATTTCATACTCCAAACTCTGCATGGCATCATATATATCTTTTTGCGTTTTATTCTTAGCAAAATTCTCAGCCTGTTGAGGATCATCCGTCAATTCTTTAGCTAAGCTAAGATTCTTCTTAAAATTTAAATCCGCATAAGGAGCCAGCACCTCATCAATTCGATCAATCGAGCATCCCCCGTATTGACAAGAAGAAACATTGGCAATAATTTGAGCAATTTGTGCTGTAGCTGTATTGATAGATCGCGGACTTTCCACTTCTGCATTCCCTATATGAAAACCGTGCTTCAGCATAGTCTCAATATCAATCAAGCAGCAATTAGTCATTGGACTATAGGGCGAATAATCTAGATCATGAAAATGTATGTTCCCCTTCAAATGTCCATTAGCTACTTGCTCGGGCAGCATATTCAAGCCAATGGCTTTGGCCGTAACCCCACAGGTAAGGTCTCTCAAGGTGTTAAAAACACGACTATCCTTATTGGCATTTTCATTGACTAAAGTCGGATCGCGTTTAATCAGTTGATCCATACGGTCCTGTAACCGCATCTGCGATTGATAGTCTGCTAATTTAGTTTCAGCAAAAGCGACATATTTATTTGCGGCTGTTTCCAATCCTCGCTTGTTTAATTGCTCAATAACCGATTGCTTGATGTCAGAACTGTTCATCAAGTGAACAACTTGTCTTTCTATTTCATTACATATACCTTCAATTAAAACATGGTCTTTGGTATCTAACGCTTTTTTTAGTGAGGCTTTTAGTTTCCCCCTAATAAACTTTTCAATACTGCCGTCTCTTTTATTTATTTTAATTCTAACTTTACTCGATTGTTCTTGTTTTAATGTTGCAGTTTGAACCATTGTCTTATCGTCACTCCTTTATAAATACTGGTAATCTTCGTCCTCCATTGCTTCTACTCGGCCCATTAAATAACCGGAACCTACTTGAGAGAAAAAATCATGATTAGTTGTTTCTGTCGACAGACCGTTATAGACTATTGGATTAATATCTTGCGCACTCGCTCCATCAAATACTGCTTCAAAGCCTAGATTTTGTAATGCCTTATTGGCATTATATTTAACAAAGCAATCTACTTCTTCTACCCAACCAATCTCTGTATATACCTCCTGAGTATATTGGGTTTCATTCATATAGAGATCAAACACTAAATTATAGGCCCATTCTTTAAGTTGAGCTTGTTCTTGATCACTTAATTCTTGATAACCTAATTGAAATTTGTAGCCTAGATAGGTTCCATGAACCGACTCATCACGAATAATTAGCTTGATAATTTCAGCCACATTGGCTAGTTTATTATTTCCTAAATAGTACAAAGGGGTATAAAAACCACTATAAAAGAGAAAGGATTCTAGAAAAACACTGGCTATTTTTTTCTTGAGGCCGTTAATTATTTGTTCTTTACTCTCTTTTCCAGAAGGTAAAAGATAAACATCTTCAATTACTTTAGCCTTGTACTGCAAGGAGGGATGATTATTCCCCCACTCGAAGATTTCATCAATGGTAGCTGAATCGTTTAAAGAAATAAAAATAGTCGAATAAGATTTGGCATGGACTGATTCCATAAATAAAATATTATTCAGCACTGCCTCTTCGTGAGGGGAGCGAATATCATTTCGCATGACATTTGCGCCTTCTTCTGATTGCAAAGTATCTAAAAGAGTCAATCCCACAAAAGCTTTATTGACCACATCTTTTTCAACCTCAGTCAGTGAACGCCAATCTTTCAAATCGTTTGAAACTGGAATACGCGTATCTAGCCAGAACTGAGAAGTTAATTTTTCCCAAGTCATTTTATCTACTATGTCTTCAATACGATTCCAATCAATAGCTTGATAATGTAAATAATTGGTCATAATTTCCTCCTAAATCATACATGACTCACATTGATTAGCTCCAACAATCTCACCATCCAGACTATGTGTTCGGACATAGTAAAGTGACTTAATCCCTTTAGAGAAGGCATAGTGACGTAAAATATTCAAATCACGTGTAGTCATTTGATTAAGCCCTGCTTTTTTCCACTCATAAAGACCTGCTGGAATCTCTGATAGCATAAATAAAGTCAAAGACATTCCCTGGTCAATATGCTTTTGAGCGGCGGCATAAACATCTATAATTTTTCTTTGATCCATCTCGTAAGCTGTTTGATAATAGGGCAGCGTTTCATTTGAAAGTCCTGGAGCTGGATAATAAATGGCCCCATTTTTCTGTTCTTGCCTTAATTCCATTCGATGAGTAATCGGGTGTAAGGAAGCAGAAGTTTCATTAAGGTAAGAGATTGACCCATTCGGTGCAACAGCTAAACGATTACGATGATAAAGACCATCTACTTTAACCTTAGCTGCTAGATCTTGCCAATCTTTAGGAGTGGGTAATTTTACAGCTTTGAAAAGTTCAGCCGCTGCCATTTCTTCAAATTTAAAAGCTTCCTCAATATAAGGAGCAAAATAAGACCCGTCTGCATATTTTGATTGCTCAAACTTGTGGAATGTCTGCCCTTTTTCTTTTGCTAATTTATTAGATGCAAGCAAGCTATAGTAGTTGAGAGCCATAAAATACGCTTCAATAATTTCGATAGATGCTTTAGACCCATAAGTGATTTTATTTTTTGCTAAGAGAGTGTGAAAGCCCATCGCTCCTAAGCCAATAGTATGATAAAGATCATTACCATTTTGAACCGTTGGCACTTCGGCAATTTTAGTTTTATCAGAAACGGTGGTTAAAGCTCGCACAGCCACTTCTACTGACTTACCAAAATCAGGACTGGTCAACATTTTTTCCATGTTAGTGGAAGCTAAGTTACAGGAAATATCGCTACCTAATCTTTGATAAGATAAATCATCGTTTAAGAGTGAAGGTTCTTGAACTTGAAAAATCTCTGAACAGAGGTTGGACATAATGATTTTTCCATGGACTGGATTCGCTCGATTAACTGTATCGATATTAATGATGTAGGGATAGCCGGATTCTTGCTGTAATTTAGAAATTTCTGTTTCTAACTCACGCGCTTGAATTTTCTTTTTACGGATTCTTGGATTATCTACTAAAGCTTGATAATTCTCACTTATATCAAAGTATGAAAAAGGGAGACCGTACTCTTTTTCGATGTCATAAGGGCTAAAAAGATACATTGGTTGATTGTTTTTTACCAACTCATAAAATTTATCAGGCACTACAATTCCTAGAGAGAGAGTTTTGACACGGATTTTTTCATCGGCATTTTCTTTTTTACACGATAAGAAAGCTAAGATATCTGGATGGAAAACATTTAGGTAAACTACACCTGCCCCATTCCTCTGCCCTAACTGATTGGAATAAGAAAACGAGTCTTCTAACAATTTCATGACAGGAACGACACCTGAAGAAGCATTTTCAATCGCTTTAATAGGGTCGCCCGCTGCTCGAATATTAGACAAATTAACGCCAACTCCGCCTCCTTTTCTTGAAAGTTGCAAAGCTGAGTTAATGGCTCGACCAATCGACAGCATGGAATCATCAACATCTAACAAGAAGCATGACACCATTTCACCTCGACGCTTTTTACCTGCATTTAAGAAAGTAGGTGTAGCGGGTTGATAGCGTTGCGAAATTAATTCTTCAGCAATAGCCATAGCCAATTGTCGGTCTCCATCTGCTAAATACAAGGCATTCATAGCCACTCGATCTATGAACCCTTCCAGATATTGACGACCATCATTTGATTTTAAAGCATATTGATTGAAAAATTTGTAAGCAGCCATAAAAGATTTAAAGTTAAAATTCTTAGCTTGTAAGAAGTCATATAGTTTCTTGATAAAAGCATAAGGATCTTTATCATTTACATCAGCTTCTAAATATTTATTGATGAGGTCTTCTTCTAAGTAATCATTCTCCAATAAATAATTTAAGCGATCCTCTAAAGACGCAAACTTTGGACTATTGGCTTCAATTTCTTCTTGGTAATAAGCTTCCAATGCCTTTTGATCTTTATAAAGAGGAATAGCTCCATCTTCCGGTATATTCAATTGATTATTCCATTGGAAATAGCTTTTTTTCTTTAATGATTGTCTCTCAGTCATTCAGCATTACCTCCTTAATATATGAAACATCTGACTCGTTTCCTTGGAATTCAAACTTATGAATTAAAGGAATTTGATAGTCACGACTAATGTCTTTAGCAGTAAAACAAAATAATTGGGCGAAATTCAAATTACCACCACCTACTACTCCGCGACAATTTTGTCGATTAACTTCATTTTCAAAAAAATCATCCACTAAGTCTCTTACCACTTCTTGATAAGTGGGAACAATCAATAAATAGGGCTGATTGACTATCATGTCACATGTAAGATCGTCCAATTCTAATTGGTAATCAGCTGATAGTTTTTCAACAAAACGACGGGTTTGACCTGTTAAGCTAATAAAGACAATCGCTAACATTGACTGAGTAGCCTCTCAATTACATCCGGTTGGAAACCAACAACAGGAGCTGATTGCCCGATGAGAACAACTGGCAAACTCTGACAATTGAGTTCTCTTACTTCTTCTAAGTAACTTTCGTCTTCGACATTTTTTTCTAAATAGTTAAGACCTTTGCTATCTAAATATCTTTTTAAGAAAACGCACTGTCCGCAACCCGTTTTACTATATAATGTGATTTTTTCCATAAAATGCTCCTCCTCGACAAAAAACGGCTTTCCCTTCCCAGGAAAGCCGATGGTAAAATCAAAAGAAAGCAAAGCATAGGTGTACCTATACTCACTACTAAAGAATATTTCCAAAGATCACTAAACCCTGAGAAGTGATAAGTGTAATAAATAACCTGGCGATCTGACTTATGAGCGAGCTCAAATACAGTAGCATAGGGACTGTGTAGGATTCTAACCTGCTTCCCCAGAATTATTTACATTTTGTCTATATATTGTGTCTTAAAGTTAGATTAACACAAGATGTTGGGTTAGACAAGAGCAATTATCGAAATAATACAAATCAATTAAAAGCAAAAATAATAGCCTAGTTAATCACAATTAAACTGTGATTAACTAGGCTAGTTTAGTTTCCTGGCGGGAACGTGTGAGAATCGAACTCACCCAAGACGCTCTTAACGCCTCATACTGGTTTTGAAGACCAGAGGGCACACCAGAACCCATCCGCTCCCAATTAAAATCTTTAAAGAAGACTCTTATAATATTAACAATATTTAAAGGAAAACGCAAGTGCTTTTATGAGTCTATTAAGAAACATTCTTTAAGCAAAAGGGGGCTGTATCATAAGTCCATTTTTGCTATAACCTTTAAAATAAGACCCGAGATA